>JAAXQD010000069.1 GCA_012974475.1 Desulfobacterales bacterium | reverse complement strand
GAAATGTCCTGTGATCAAAAGTATTCCTTTACCCTTTGCAAGCCCTTGTTTGATGGCCTCCAGGCCTTCACTTTCCATGTGGTTCATAACGAAATTTCGCAATGTTCCGGCAGTGGAATAGGCGTTAAAAATTTTTTCAAAATAATGAGAGAATATCCCTCGAAAAATATTTTTGGTAATCGATCTTATTTTAGGTCTGTATTCGTGGTCGGAAAAAACGGTTTTTACAGCTTTTCTGATTTTCCATGTTTCTTTCGGGTTAAAGAAAAAGTATAATTTCCCCAGCATTCTGATGTAAAAGAAAGTTATCCTCCATCCCAGCATCCTGCACATAAAAATGTTAAACCGCCATTGCAGAAAAGTGCTTAAGTTTAGCTTCATGATAAGTCCTCCTTTAGAAAGCGAAATGTTTCTATACGGCGAGTGAATTGTGAACTCAGGGGAATTGCCCAATTGGACCCATGGAAATATGGAACTAAGGAAATTGGCCGATTAAAAAAAATTTGGGTTTATGAACGCTCATTGGACCGGTAATATTCTGCTTTTTTTTCTCCCAACAGTTCCTGTGGTTTTATAGGCTGATGGATTAAATATCAAATGGTTGTAAATTTCCGAGACATTAAATCGGATAAGAATCGACGACATCCACATAGAAATGAAGACACGAAGAGAACGCAACTGGTAGAATTAAAACGATATTCTTTGCGAAATATTCAGACTGAACTGCAACAGCGAGGGTATTCCTCTCGGTTTGCTGCAGGAAGCTTCAATATGTGATGTTTATCGATCCGTTTGTTTGGTTTTATTCTTCTCAAAAATCGTGCCAAAACCAAACAAGTGCGTCGGGATTTGAGATAAAAACCGTTTTTTTTAATGTGCTGCTGATATTGCTGGAGATCCTTGATTCATCGGGCATTCTTTTAGCTCATGACGGCGTGTGGATCGGCGGAGTGTTCAATTGATCCCATGATCTTATTCCATTATATTGATGAGGTTTAAATATGCACAGAAAAATGTGCATGAGTGCACATTTTTCTGTGCATGAGATTATTAAATCCTCTATGATTGACGATGATTCAATTTTGTGTTGATATAAATTCCTATATTTTTCGAAATTCGATCCGGCCGGAAGATAAAAAAAGCATGGCATGAAATTTGCTTTGTTATGATATATAGATTCGATAAGATTTTGACCGGCTGTCTGTTGATGGTTGCGTAAAATTTTATTCCGCCCATTTTGTGAGTATTTTTTGGATCATTACCTATGAAAAAAAATGATACAATTCTAGTCGTTGATGATGAAAATGGCGTCCGCCAATCGTTTAACATGGTTCTCAAAGACAAATACAATGTGCTTCTGGCCGAAACAGGACAAGAAGCAATGGATATTTTTAGAAAAAATTCAGTTGATCTAATTCTGCTCGACATTCTTTTGCCGGATATCAACGGCCTTGATCTCCTGCCAAAACTTGTAGAAACCGACCCGAATACGGAAATTATCATGGTCACCGCTGTAAATGAAATTCAATCGGCGGTAAAGGCGATTAAGCTGGGGGCGTATGAATATATCATTAAACCTTTTGTGGTGGATGATGTATTAATCGTGATCCGCCGGGCTTTGGAGAAACGACGCCTTGTAAAGGAAGTTGCCTATCTCAGAAACGAGCTGGAGCGGTACCACCCATTTGAAAAGATGGTCGGTAAAAACAAAAAAATGGGGAAAATTTTTGATTTGATATCAACGATTGCCATCAGCGACGGAACCGTACTTGTTCAGGGAGAGAGTGGAACCGGTAAAGAACTGGTGGCCCGAGCCATACATAACCGCAGCAATAGACGCCGACAGCCGTTTGTGGTGATCAATTGTGCCGTCATTCCGGCGACCCTGATGGAGAGTAAAGTCTTCGGGCACAATAGAGGGGCATTTACAGGGGCTATCGGCACCAGTATCGGAAAACTTGAGATTGCTGATAGGGGTACGGTCTTTCTTGATGATATTGATTCTCTGGATATCAATATGCAGGCAAAACTTTTGAGGATTATCCAGGAAAAGGAATTTGAAAGACTGGGCAGCACAAAGGTTATCAAGGCCGACGTCAGGTTCGTAGCGGCTTCCAATAAGAACATCAACAATTTGATTTTACAGGGTAATTTCCGGGAAGATCTTTATTATCGGCTCAATGTTTTCCCGATAGGGTTACCCCCGTTGAGAGAGCGGGGAAATGATGTTTTGTTTCTTTTGGATCACTTTCTGGAATTGAATTCCAAAAAGACCGGTAAACCCCCAAAAAGGTTCTCTAAAAGAGCTGTTAAAGTACTTATGGAATACGATTGGCCGGGGAATGTCCGGGAGCTTGAGAATCTGGTGGAAAGACTGTTTACCATTACCGAAGGTCCGGTGATCCATCTTGAAGATAATGTCTCCTTTAACATCGGGAATAAGGAAATCAAGGGGTTACCTTTAAAAGAAGCGGTGAGTATATTTGAAAAAAAATATATTTCTGAAGTGCTTGAAAGCGTTGATGGAAATCGAACAAAAGCCTCGGTAAAACTTGGCATTCATCGTAATACCCTATTGTCAAAAACCAATGAATTAGGTCTGAATTTCAGCAAATAATGTTTCCATGGACAGCCCCGTTTCCCACCACCAATTTTCCACCTGAATTTATCCACACCGATGTATTACCAATAGATTTAAAAGCCTTTCGACATTGAGTGGATTCCCTGAAGCGTCCAAATGGGGTGTGCGCCAATGAAGGGCTTTTGCTCAATGTCGAATCATTAATGAACTCCTAAGTAAGCTGGACATAATCCAAAAATCCAGACTGCCATGCACATAAATGTGTGCACCGGTGCACATAAAAAATGGCGTTTTCCCTGTTGACGGGCTGTTACTCAAATCACATTTCGCTGGCTCCGAAAAGATTTTTGACCCATGGAACCTCGAAGATATGCGGGTTCCATGGGGTTGGGAATCGGTTTGTCTGGATCCTAAAATGTCGCTCACTTTAAATATTAGACATCTTTTTTTCATTTATCCTTGACATGAAATTTTAAAATGTTTATAGGATTTTTCTTAAATGTTAAATGTATTTATCCTTATTTTTTCGCCTGATACTGACGATTAAGTAAAAAATTTAATATCATTGACCTCTGATCGACAATAGAATTAGGAATTTGGAGATGTCCTAAATATGAGGCTGAATAATCTACTGGCGCAAGGAAAAACCGCCATCGTAAAAAAGTGGTTCGTCTTGGCGATCGGAACGTATCCATCCGACACCGCAAAATTTCTAAAGCGCCAGAAGGATCCTTTTGCAAACCCGGTCGGCAGAACCATTTACCACGGACTGGAGGCATTATTTGATCAACTCCTTGAGGATATGGATTATGAAGCCATTACTTCCTTCCTTGACCCGATCGTCAGAATCAGAGCCATTCAGAATTTTTCCCCTTCACAAGCCACCAATTTCATCTTTTTTTTAAAAGATGTTATCAGAGAACATACACAGAAAGAAGTTTCCGAAGCACGGCTTTTCAACGAACTGCTGTTGTTTGAGTCAAAAATCGACAAACTCAGCCTGATTGCCTTTGAACTATACATGCAATGCAGGGAGAAGATATACGAACTCAAAGCCAATGAGATGAAAAACAGGACATTCAGGGCTTTCGAGCGGGCGGGCTTGGTGAGTGAGATCCCGGCGGATACGCCGGATCTGGTTAACATTAATATATGTAAAGAGGCTTCAAGCGATACATAGATTTTTCGTAGAATCGTGATCTGGCTTTTTTATTAAAGCGGCGTGAGCCATTTGAGATACATTCTATTGTCGTCATGGGGCCATTAAGTGAGGTAATGATATAATGAATATTAGTTACATGTATTCCCTCATAGCGGTCATCATTCTATTTCTGCTTGCTTATGTAGGTGTTAAATTCCCGGGGGGCGAGGTATTTTTCGGCATTATCATACCTTATCTGGCGCTAATTATTTTCATTCTGGGATTTATCAACCGCGTTATAGACTGGGCGCGTTCTCCGGTGCCTTTCCGAATTCCCACAACGTGCGGACAACAGAAATCTCTTCCCTGGATTAAATCGGCCAACATTGACAATCCGTCCACCACCGGCGGCGTTGTCGTGCGGATGATCCTTGAGGTTGTCTTTTTTCGGTCGTTGTTCAGAAATACAAAGTGTGAGCTAAAAGAGAGCGACAAAATTTCCTATGAATGGGAAAAATGGCTGTGGCTTTTTTCGCTGACATTTCATTGGGCGTTTTTCACCGTGCTGTTCAGACATCTGCGATTATTTACCGAACCGGTGCCGGCTTGTGTGCAATTGGTGGCAAAACTCGACGGTTTTCTGCAGATCGGCTTGCCGGGACTCATGTTGTCCGGCGTCGCCCTTTTGGCAGCCGTAACATTTCTATTTTTAAGAAGAATACTTATCCCCCAGGTGAAGTATATTTCACTGGGTTCGGACTATTTTCCCCTCTTTCTTATTTTTGGCATCGCCTTTACCGGGATCCTGATGCGGTATTTTACCAAGGTGGATATTGTGGGCGTCAAAGAATTCACCATGAGCCTGGTCACCCTTAACCCTCATGTTATAAAAGGGATCGGCGGCGTCTTTTATGTCCATCTGTTTTTTGTCAGTGTTCTTTTGGTATATTTCCCGTTTAGCAAACTCATGCATTTGGGGGGAATCTTTATGAGCCCCACCAGAAATATGGTCAACAACAGCCGCGCCAAAAGACATGTCAACCCATGGAATTACCCGGTTAAGATTCATACATACGACGCTTATGAAGATGAATTCAGGGAAAAAATGATTGAAATAGGGCTCCCTGTGGAAAAAATGATAGCGCCGGAAACGCCGGAGGAACCCGAGGAAAAGGAGTAAATAATGTCAGATGTTCCAAAACCTGATGAATTGCTTTCAAACATAGATTATCGACCTTCCCGAACGGGATGGATGGATACCCCTGTTGACATCCAAAAGGGGATCTATTCATATGCCGCAAACCCAAAGAGCGTTGAATATGTCGGCCTTCCCTACCCAAGACAATGGAATCCCATTGAAGAAGATTGGCAGCTGCCTGAAAACTGGAAAGAGATAATTTCCAAAGGATTCAGGGAACGGCTCGACCGGTTTCGATCTGTTAAAGTATTTATGGACATCTGTGTCCGCTGCGGTGCCTGTGCAGACAAATGTCACTTTTTTATCGGGTCCGGCGATCCCAAGAACATGCCGGTTTTAAGGGCCGAATTGCTTCGTTCCGTTTACAGAAACGATTTTACCACCGCCGGAAAAATTATCGGATCCATCGGAAAGAACTTCAAAAAAATTATCGGCGCCAGGGAACTGGATCTGCAAGTTTTGAAAGAATGGTGGTACTATCTATTTCAGTGCTCAGAGTGCCGGCGCTGTTCGGTTTTCTGCCCTTACGGCATCGATACGGCTGAGATTACCATCATGGGAAGGGAGCTGTTAAATCTAATCGGCCTCAACATAGACTGGATTGCCACACCTGTGGCCAACTGTTACAGAACAGGGAACCACCTTGGAATTCAGCCCCATGCGTATAAGGACATGATGGATTTCTTTGCCGATGATATTGAAGAGATCACCGGTGTAAAGGTGGAACCCAGTTTTAATAGAAAGGGCGCGGAAATCCTCTTTGTCACGCCTTCCGGTGATATTTTTGCCGACCCCGGCACATATACCTGTGTGGGGTACATGATGCTGTTTCATTATTTACAGGAAAAATATGGGTTCGACATCACCTGGAGCACCTATGCTTCCGAGGGTGGAAACTTCGGTTTTTTTACCTCTCATGAGATGATGAAACGGCTCAATGCAAAGATGTACGCTGAAGCCAAAAGGCTGGGCGTAAAATGGATCATCGGGGGAGAGTGTGGTCATATGTGGCGGGTCATTCACCAGTATATGGATACGATGAACGGCCCGGCTGATTTTTTGGAAGAGCCGGTTTCTCCCATTACCGGAACCAAGTTTGAAAATGCCAAATCGACCAAGATGGTGCATATTGCCGAATTTACCGCCGATCTTATTAAACACAATAAACTCGAACTGGATACCAGCCGCAATGATCATTTGAAGGTGACCTATCACGACTCCTGCAACACGTCCCGTGGCATGGGATTGCTGGAGGAGCCCCGGTACGTTATTAAAAACGTATGCAATAATTTCTATGAGATGCCTGCAAACACGATCCGTGAACAGACTTTTTGTTGTGGCAGTGGGTCCGGCCTGAATGCCGGCGAAAACATGGAATTGAGGATGCAGGGCGGGCTACCCAGGGCCAATGCGGTCAAATATGTTCATGAAAAACACGGGGTAAATATGCTGTCATGTGTTTGCGCCATTGACCGGGCGGCGCTGTCTGCATCCATGGAATACTGGGTACCTGGAGTGGAAGTGACCGGCGTTCACGAGATGGTGGGCAATGCACTGATTCTGCCCGGTGAACAAAAAAGAATGACAGATCTGCGCAGTGAACCCCTGCCGGGAATGGAGGAGGATGATGCCGAATAACAAGAAGATGTATGATAAGGGAAAAGTCGTTGCAGGTCTATGCATCTTTGTGGTGTTGATAACATTTCCTTTCTGGTTCAACCTTGGAAAGGCTGCTCCGGCGCCCGAACCCAAGCTCAGCGATAAAGCTAAAGCCGCCAAAGAGTGTGTGATGCCCAAGGCAACCATGAAGACGGAGCATATGCAGATTCTCAATGAGTGGCGGGATACGGTTGTACGGGACGCCAAAAGGATCTATACGAATCCCAGTGGGAAGAAATTTAATATGAGTCTTTCCAATACCTGTTTGGACTGTCACGTAGAAAAGGCTGAATTTTGTGACAAGTGCCACAATTATGCTTCGGTAACCCCTTACTGCTGGGAGTGCCACATCGATCCGAAGGAGGCCAAGTGATGAAAAGCAGTAGAAGAAGCTTTTTGCTAGTGAAACGGCAGCACCGAAAACCACAAAGGGTGAAACTGCCCTTTCAGCCAAACGATGGGGAATGGTCATCGACACCCGTAAATTGCAATCAGAAGAAGATCTCGAGCCGATGATCGAAGTCTGCGATAAAATCCACAATATTCCCAAGTTTGAAAATAAGAATCACGAGATCAAATGGCTCTGGGCTGAAGAGTTCAAACATGAATTTCCCATGCAGGAACCGGACTTTTTAAATGACAGACTCAAGCACATGTCTTTTTTGACCCTATGCAATCATTGTGAAAAGGCGCCATGTGTCCGGGTGTGTCCCACAAAGGCAACCTTTAAACGTGAAGACGGCATTGTGCTGATGGATTTTCACAGATGCATCGGCTGCAGATTCTGCATGGCAGCCTGCCCCTATGGATCGAGAAGTTTCAACTTTAGAGATCCACGCCCCTTTATCAAGGAGACCAACCCTGATTTCCCAACAAGAACAAAAGGGGTTGTTGAAAAATGCAATTTCTGTGCGGAAAGGCTGGCGGTTGGGAAAATGCCGGCCTGTGTGGAGGCGTCCAACGGTGCACTGACTTTCGGGGATCTGGATGATTCGGAATCAGAAGTTAGAAAGGTTTTAAGAAGCAACTACACAATTCGTCGTAAACCGGCCCTGGGTACGGGCCCATCAGTTTTCTATATTGTATGAGGTGGTTATGCTTGAAAAGGCGTTGACAGGAACAAAGAAATACTATGGATGGATGGCGGCACTTTTGGCTGTTATCGGTGTTGGTTTTGCCTGCTACCTGTGGCAGTTCAGTTTCGGCCTCGGAATTACCGGCATGAGCCGGGATGTATCGTGGGGATTCTACATTGCCCAGTTCACTTTCCTGGTCGGTGTGGCTGCATCTGCGGTTATGGTGGTTCTCCCTTATTACCTGCATAACTATAAAGCGTTTGGCAGGATTACCATTTTGGGAGAATTTCTGGCGGTGGCTTCTGTTACCATGTGCATTCTGTTTATCTTTGTGGACCTCGGCCAGCCGACACGGGTTGTTAATGTTCTTTTGCACCCCTCCCCCAACTCGGTCCTTTTTTGGGATATGATTGTGCTGAACGGGTATCTTTTGCTGAACATCGTTATCGGATGGAAAGTGCTTGAAGCAGAAAGAAACGATGTTGCCCCGGCAGGCTGGTTAAAACCGTTGATATACCTTTCCATCCCATGGGCAGTCAGTATTCACACGGTAACAGCATATCTTTACTGCGGTCTTCCGGGCAGGGGTTTCTGGTTGACGGCCATATTGGCGCCGCGGTTTCTTTCTTCAGCATTTGCAGCGGGTCCGGCATTTTTAATCCTGCTGTGCATGATTGTCAGAAAGCTTACAAAATTTGATCCCGGAAAGGAACAGATTCAGTCATTGGCCAAGGTCGTGGCATATGCGATCACGGTTAATGTATTCTTCTTTCTCTGTGAGGTTTTTGTGGTATTTTACAGCGGGATACCGGAACATATGGACCATATAAAATATCTGTTTGTGGGACTGCACGGACAGGGGGCCCTGGTGCCCTGGATGTGGACATCCATGATACTGATGGTGGTGTCGATTATTCTGCTGGTGAATCCGGTAACCCGAAAAAACGAGACCGTTCTGGTTGTCGCCTGTATCACCGTATTTGTCGGCACGTGGATTGACAAGGGACTTGGAATGATCTCCGGCGGGTTTGTACCGAATCCTTTGCATCACGTGAATGAATACGTTCCGACATTACCTGAAATTCTTATCGCCCTCGGGGTATGGGCCATCGGCTTTCTGGTATTGACCGTCCTGTTTAAGATCGCAGTAACGATAAAAGAAGAGGTTGCCGGATTGGCATAATTGACATAAACTGTCGCTGACAGTTTTTCAAAAAGGGGTCATTTGTAGGGATGATCCCTTTTTTTATGCAGAAGTTACCATATGAGTGAACGTCCATGAAGCACTATCCTGTCACTGCCGGTGTACGTGGAATCATCGATTCTCATGCTCGATAGAATGTTCATCAACGGCGGCAAACGCGGTTTTATGGTCGAAATCAAACCGCGTGTTCTCCAAAATGTCCTGCCTTTTCAAGAAGTCAACGTGGCAATTTAAACCCAAAGTTAACTCCGCTGCGCTCCGTCCCGCAACTTACGAGAGAGTGACCAAACCTTCATAATTCGAAATTCTTTATTCGACATTCGATATTCAACTAAAGCTCACTTAAGGAGCCCAATTTTCAAAGTGTTAAATTATTTCTAAAAATGTTATTTTTCACTTTTATTTTTATATTGAAGACCTGGTCCTCCGGGCCAGGATTCTTTGCTCACATTATTCCATTATTCCATACGACCGACAAAATCTGATACTATTTAGTAGCCTATGATTTCAGGGAGTTGTAACTCAAAACTTTCAATTAATTGTGTTCGTGGTTATATGCTCCATGGGGATGTGCATGGACATGCTGGTGGACATGGACCTCTTTGTCGAAAAGGATCTTGCCGTTGTCCATGGAATAGATAGAATCTGCAATTTCGTCCAAAAAGTCCATTTCATGGGATATGATAATATAGGATAGATCGAGACCGGCCAGTACGTCTTTGAGGGTCGCCTTTGTCCGATCATCAAGACCGCTGGTCGGTTCGTCAAAAAGAAGCACCTCGGGTTCCATGGCAAGGACTGTGGCAAGGGAAACCAGCTTTTTTTCTCCCCCGGACAGTTTGTAGGTGATCCTGTCTTCAAAACCGGTTAGGCCTAAAAAGTTTAAGGTGTTGCGGGCAATATCCATGGCTTCATCCCGGGACTTGCCCATATTCAGAGGGCCGAAGGCGACATCTTCCAAGACCGTCGGTGAAAATAACTGATCATCCGCATCCTGAAAAAGCAGGCCGATCTTTTCGCGGACCCGTATAAAATCTTTTTCCGTTTTTACGGGGCGATTGAATATCTCGATGGATCCGGAAGACGGTTTTAACAGACCCATGACAATGTGAAAGAGGGTGGTTTTCCCGCTGCCGTTGGGGCCCATCAACCCGATCCGGTTCCCTCTGTAAAATTTTAAATCGAGCCTGTCGAGAACCTGCGGACTGCCCGGATAGTTAAAACAAATATCTTGAAGATGAATAATCAAATCGTTTTTTTCCACTCCAGCACTCCCAAAAGAATGATCAGCGTCAGCATAAAAACCACGGAAACGATATCGCCCTTTTTAAAGGAGAACTTGCTTAAACTGTAAAGATTCCCCTTGAAACCGCGGCACAGCATGGCGTTGTGGACCCTCTGTCCCCTGTCGAAACTTCTGACCAGAAGCATCCCCACCATATAGGCAAAAGTCTTGTAAGTATGCAGATTGGTTTTGGGTGTAAAGCCTCGGATCTTCATTGAATTTTTCAGCCGGAAATATTCTCTGTATATGACATGAATATAGCGGTAGGTAAAGAAAAACAGATGTACGATTTTTTGGGGGATTCCCAATGTATGCATGGCATGGCCCATGGTAGAGATGGGTGTGGATGCCACCAGCGCGATGAGCATGAGCATCATGGCATTCGATTTAAGGGTGATCCGGGTTGCATAGAGGAGTCCTTCCCGGGTAACGGCCAGGGGCCCGATATGCAAAAGCGGCTCTCCTCCAAAAGTAAAAGGGAGAAAAAGCCAGAAGAAAAGAATCAGCATGTTCACGGGAATCAGTCTTCTGACGAGTTCCTTTACCGGAACTTTGGCCGCCAGAACAATCAGCAAACCGAGCACCAACGCGCACAAAAGAACCTGAAGCCGGTTGGCTGAGGCAACGACCATTGAAAACAGGAACACGACAACGATCTTGCCGCGAGGATCGAGTCGCCGGATAAAAGAATCTCCGTTTGCAAGTTCTTCAATCATCAGCTTTTTCTTTTACGATTTGCAAAATAAAGGGCGACGCCCACCAGTCCCAAAATATATCCGATTCCACCCATAATCTCTGTGATCCCGGGACCGCGATGTATAGAATCTGCCAGAATTTCAGTTATGGGCGCCAGCTTTTTATCCAGGGATGCATCGATGATTTCTTCGATTTCCCGTTTCCCCAAAGCAACGGTTGAAGATCCGGAAACCTGTTCGTGGGTCTCAATATCCATCGAGCCTGAAGGGGGCTTCAGGGCATTCTGGGGACCGTCCGTTTTGGCGGCATTCTCCGGTTCAGTCCCGCCAAGCGCCTCTACCGGTATTTTCCAAACAGCCATATGGGCCATGGACGCTTTCAGTACAATTTTTAAAGATGTTTTTTGGGGTATTTTAAAGGAGAACATCCCCTTTTTATCGGTTTTTCCGTCAAGAAGCAAAACATCTTTGGAATCATAGACAAGTACCGGTGCATTTTTTACCCGTTTGCCTCCGCTGAATTTGCTCTGGGTGAAAACCGTATCTCCGTCAACCCAGGCAAAAATAGTGACCTTGTGTGCAGATGCCGAATCGGGTAAAAACAAAAGCCACAACATTATGAAAATAAAATAAAAAATGTTATAGTTTAACCCAAAAGCGATTGAATCATGTGAATTTTCACGAAACATGGTCTCCCTCCAGAATTTCAGGTCTAACCTTTCTTAAAAACAGGACGCAGGCAGCCGTCAAAATACCCTCGATAAACATTACCGGCAGATGCGCAGCAACCATCAGTTTTGCGGCGGGCAAAAACGCTTCGCCGGTGAGATACAAGGAAAATCCCACCATAATGCCGGACATCAACACCGAGCAGAAGCCGGCCCCAAAGGCCGAAGAGATGATGACAGTCCGCCCGGTGCCGGGTTTCAGGGCATTTCCGAATATATAGTGGCAGACAACGGCGGGAAGTGCCATGTTCAGCGTGTTTACGCCGAGCGTTGTCATACCGCCAAACTGGAAAAGGAGTGCCTGAAGTGCGAGACCGACGAGTATGGCGGGGAAGGCTTTCCACCCTAAAATCAAGCCCACCAGGCCGTTGAGAATGAGATGCACGGAGACAGGACCTGCGGGAACGTGGATCAAAGTGGAGACAAAAAAGGCCGCCGACAAAATGCCCATGGTGGGAATCTCTTTTTGATCGAGGTTTTTCATGCCCACAGCAACACCTGCCGCTGTAAGGGCCGCTCCGCCGATGAGAACGGCGGGTGATAATATGCCTTCGGATATATGCATAATTTAACGTCTCGGTATCTCTACAACTTAATGAAAATATAGGACATTCCAATTGGGGTGAAGCCCCTAACTTGCTGTTCTAAAGTTCTATTTCATATCATGAAACTTGACCCAAATAACTGCAGCGAGTTCTACGTCTTTTTCTTCACCGGCTTGCTTTAACTTGAAATCGGCTTGATTGAGCGCGGCAAAACCCCACCATCCGGCTTTTGGCGCGGCATAAGAAAAAACACCGTTTTTGTCCGCTTTGATGGTCTGGGCGACCATGTAATCGTTTGGGGCTTTGTACGTTCCGTTTTTATTATAATATTCCACTTCCACCATTGCATAGGGGACAGGCTTTCCGTCGAGTTTAACGATCCCCTGGAAAAGATTTCCGGTATAAAGGCCAAAAGGTTTCGAAAGCGGTACAATCTCGGTTTTGAGTCCCACTTCCGTGTCCCATCCTTCATCGTCACCGAATACCGTTACCACCGTCTTTGTGTAATGTATGATAAAGCAATCCTCTGCAGGTTCCCAGTAGGGTTTGGGCTCCATATAAAACATATATACTCCCGGTCTTTTCACGGTATAGCCCAACTCCCAGGCCGTATGATCCATGATCTTAATTTTTTTCAGGTCGTCGAGAAGATTCTGTTTTTTACCATGGGCCAGGACACCGAAAACCTCAGGTTTTATCAGTTCCATACCCACGCCTTCGAAGGGATGAGAAAAGGATGCTTTAAGGGTCACCGTTCTG
>JAAXQD010000187.1 GCA_012974475.1 Desulfobacterales bacterium | reverse complement strand
GTCACGCGTGATGCGTGTAAAACCCGGTAACGAATAACGTATCAATTGAACCCATTGAAAAAATTGTCGCATTCAGAATAACACATAATCCATGACACCCGATTGTGCGTTTTCATTTGATCGGGGTGATAGTGTAGGAGAATTAAAATGACCCATCATCATAAACATGATCATGAGATACAGAGCACCTTATCATTTGATGAAAAAATGATCAAACTGCTTGAACACTGGATAAAGCATAATGATGATCATGCTCAAACATACAGGGATTGGGCCCAAAAAGCAAAAGAGAAAAACATGCGCAAGGCGAGTTCATTGCTGGAAGATGCAGCTGAGATGACCCTGATGATCAGTAAAAAATTTGAAGAGGCCGCGGCACTTATTATGAAGGAGTAAATCAGGGTTATTTCTCAATTCCGACTCTGGCCGCCACCCCTTTTTGAAAATAATGTTTGATCTCCCTCATCTCGGTCACCAGATCAGCTTTTTCTATTATTCGGGAATCCGCACCCCGTCCGGTGATGACGAGTTCAACGTCTTGGGGTTTTGACGCCATAATTTTAAGAATATCCTCGACGGACAATAGCCCGATCTTGACCGCAACGTTCGCTTCTTCCATAATGACGACATTGTGCCTTCCCGAAGAGAGAATCGCAATTATTTTTTCAAGCCCTTTTTGGGCGGCTTCGATATCTTCGGAAGACGGCTTCCCCCGGATAAAACGGCCTCTGCCGAACTGTTCGACAGTTATTAGATCCTCGAATCTTTTCAGTGCTTTTATTTCACTGTATTCGCCCATCTTGATAAATTGGGCGATAAAAACCTTCAGTCCGGCGCCGGCGGCCCGTATTGCCAGCCCTAACGCCGCAGTGGTTTTTCCCTTTCCCTCGCCGGTATATATCTGTATATAGCCCTTCATCACCGTACCTTTTAATGGACCTTCCGGATCAAATCATTCGCTGAATAATCACCATTCAGTGCAATGAACACCTTACTGCCCGGCTGGGCAAATGATAAGGGGTGTCCGTTTTCATCAAAGATGGCGTTAATCCGGTCGGGTGTTGCAGGTCCTTTTATTGTGAGCACTTCAACGATATCTCCATTGAAAATCTTGTTTCTCACCTCGATTTTTACACCCGATGGTTGGGTGTTGCCCAAAACTTTTCCAACAAACATTTGGCTATTATTTCTTATGTTTTCAAAATTCTGCAATATCTGATTCGGATCATTAAAGTAGAAGCCGGTGCAGTAACCTCTGTTGCTGACAGAACCCAGTTGATAAAGCCAGTCTTCTTGGACCTTGTAAACTTCAGGGTCTTTATAATATGCATCGATGGCTTCCCGATAAGTCTTGACCGTCGATGCCAGATGGTTGATACCCCGCATTCGTCCTTCGATTTTCAATGAAATAATGCCTGAATCGATAATCTCAGGGATATGTTCAATCATGCACAGGTCCTTTGAATTGAATATATAACTCCCGTTGTCATCTTCAGCGATGGGCAAATAATGACCGGGCCTGAGCTCTTCTACAAGGGCATATTTCCATCGGCAGGATTGTGCGCACATACCTCGATTGCTGTCCCGATTGGCCAAGAAGCTGCTCAGGAGGCATCGTCCTGAATATGATATGCACATGGATCCGTGAACAAAGGCCTCGACTTCCAGATCACAGCGAAGGGCGATCTCTTTAATCTCCGTTAAAGATAACTCTCTTGCTACGTTTATTCTTTTGACGCCGAGTTCTTGCCAGAGCAGCGCACTTTTGTAGTTGGTCGTGTTGGCCTGGGTGCTAAGATGTATGGGGATTTTCGGAATGATTTTGGATGCCGTCATAAAAATACCCGGGTCTGCTACGATGAGTGCATCCGGACCTATTTCTCCCAGTGAATTGAGATATTCGGAAAGTGCCGCTTGTTCGTGGTTTCTTGCGAATGTGTTGCAGGCCACATAGGCTTTAACGTTGTGTTTTCGGGCAAACTCGACGGCTTCTTGGATCTCATCGAGGGTGAAGTTTTGGGAAAAATTTCTCAGATTGAACGCTTTGCCTGCAAGGTAGACGGCATCGGCGCCATAGTGGACGGCAATCTCCAATTTTTCAAAATTACCTGCCGGTGCAAGAAGTTCTACTTTATGGGATGTGTTGGTCATTTTTTTCGATATCAATCAATGCATTTAAGAAACCGGAAGCTGTTCGTGGGTAAGGTCAGACAGTTTTGGGTACTGTTGGTCCTTTTCCGAAATAATCGGGTTTTCAACAGGCCAGCGAATACCGATATCCGGATCAGACCAGATAATGCCGCCTTCATCTTCCGGCGCATAGAAATCCGAGCATTTGTAAGAAAAGTGGGCGGCGTCGCTCAATACACAGAAACCGTGGGCAAATCCTTCGGGTATATACAGCTGACGCCTGTTTTTATCCGATAAATGGACGCCGGTCCATTGGCCGAATGTGGCAGATCCAGGCCGGATGTCAACGGCGACGTCAAAGATTTCTCCGGTAATGACATGTACCAGCTTTGCCTGGGGATTTTTGATCTGAAAATGAAGTCCTCTGACGGTGCCCTTCAGGGAATACGAAAGATTATCCTGGACAAATACCTTGTTAACACCTGCCTTGACATACCTGCTTTGGTTGTATGTCTCCAGAAAAAAACCGCGTTGATCCTCAAATGTTTGTGGCTCGATGATAAGAATACCTTCTATGGATGTGATGATGATGTTCATGCCCGCCTGCCTTTCAGATTCAACAATTCAACCGACTCTACCCAAGGGACATCATGAAAATAGTGAAAACATCGTATGTGTTCGGGGGTACGCTTCCCCGTTTCACTCCGCCAATATGGTTACACGGGGGAGCATACCCCCTGAACACGTGCGACTTTTGCACCGTTACGGTTCTATGATCATGTTTTCAGACTCAAATTGGTTTTTTAGTTTAAATGATTGTTCCAGGTATCGCTTGAGCTTTTCCTGCACTTTTCCATAAACGGACCCTTCAGGATAGTCGCCGTTTGGGTCGGGTATTCCTGCAGTTACCCCCGTTAATATCTCAATGCCCTGTTCAACGGTTGAAACTCGGTAGATGTGAAATTTCTTCTTTTTCACGGAATCGACCACCTCTTTTTTAAGCATCAGGTTTTTAACGTTGGCTTGGGGAATTAAGACCCCCTGTTTGCCGGTAAGACCTTTGGCCTTGCACACATCAAAGTAACCTTCTATTTTTTGATTGACCCCCCCGATGGCTTGGATTTTTCCTTTTTGATTTACGGATCCGGTTACTGCGATTCCTTGATGGATCGGAATATCAGACAGGCTGGATATAATGGCATACAGTTCCGTAGAGGACGCGCTGTCGCCGTCGATTCCACCGTAACTTTGTTCAAATGTGATGCTGATGGATAAGCCGAGGGGATAGTTTTGAGCAAAGGTGCGGCCAAGATAGCCGGAGAGAATCAGAACTCCTTTATCATGGGTTTTTCCACTTAACTTGGCTTCACGCTCGATATTAATGACGCTCTGCTTTCCCATGTACGTTTCAGCCGTGATTCGGGACGGTCGACCGAATGAGATGTCCCCGATTTGAAAAACAGCCAGCGCGTTCACCTGTCCGACCACATTCGATTCAACATCGATCATAATCGTATCATCCACATAAGATTCATGCATTTTTTCTTCATACAGGTTATAACGGAATCTGTATTCATTGTATGCCCGAACCACATCTTTGTCTGTAACCAGGCGTCCGTTTCGTTTCCGTGCCCAGTAATCGGCTTCTCTTAAAATTCCCATAATGGGTCCGAATCTGATGGACAGCTTGAGTTTGTTGGAGATATATTTCTCACCATGTTCCACGATGGCGGCAACACCTTTGGGCGTCAAAGGGAGAAGCCCCTCTTCCTTGCACGAACGTGCAATGAAACGTGCATACTTTTGGATGGTATCATCATTTTTTTCGACTTCATCATCAAAGTCCGCCCGGACCTTGAATATTTTATTAAATTTGGAATCATTGTTTTGGAGCAGGTGAAAAAGGTGATAGCTGCCCAGTAAAATCACCTTGACTTCCAGCGGGATGGGTTCCGGTCGAAGGGATGAGGTGCCGTACCCCATACCTGAAGTTACGTCTTCTATAAATAGCCGCTTATTTTGCAGCGCACGTTTAAGAGCTTCCCATACAAAGGAGTTCATCAGTATCGATTCGATTTCCATTATCAGGTAGCCGCCATTGGCCCTTAAGAGCGAACCCGCCTGAATCATGGTAAAGTCCGTGGTAATGGTTCCCATATAGGCTCTTTTTTCAATTTGACCAAAAACATTGTGATAGGTTGGATTTGTCTCAAAAATAACCGGGGCACCTTTTAATTTCTTTTGATCCACGAGCACATTGACTTCGTAGCGTTGAAAAGAGGGTTTTGGGGGTTGAAACATCAAGCCTTCAATAGATGCTTTTGTCTCGGAAGAAGCGATAAAATCCTTGACGTTTTCCAGGATATCGTCCTGTACTTCGTCTAGATATGTCAGGATGTCCGTGCACTCTTTAAAGGCGTCTCTAAGGACGTCTATTCGCTGTTTCACCACAAACAGGGCTATTTCTTCCATCAGTTTTTCGATCTGAGAGTTCATGGCCTGGTTGATCTTGTTGATTTCTCTGATCGTGGCATCGATTTCAGACTGAACGGTAAGGATGTTTTCTTCGATCTTACCCCGTGTGTCTTCTGGAAGCGCTAAATATTCTTCCGGAGAGATCGCCTTTTCTTTAACAATGGGGACGGTTTGATATCCGGTTTTCGTTCGGTTGATCTGGACGTTCTTTTCAGCGGCTGAAGCTTCGAGATTTTTAAATATATTTTTTTGTTGGTCGGAATACTTTTTTTGGATTTCAGACTGTCTCTGCTGATAGGATTCATGTTCAAAGGCTTTGGGCAGTTCTTTTTTCAGATCATCGATCAAATCCCCCGTCTTTTTACAAAACCGGGTTGCTTTTCCTGTGGGTACGGAAATGGGTTTGGGGCGATATTCATCCTTAAAATTATTGACCATGCACCAGTCGACCGGAGATGATAAATTTTTGGCATGCCCATTTACGATGTCTCTGATAATGGTTGATTTTCCGGTGCCTTCAATCCCGGTGACGAACATGTTATATCCCGGACTTTTCATGTTCAACCCAAATTCGATGGCCTGAACCGCACGTTCCTGTCCGATGACGTTATCCAGGGGATCGACCTCTGCCGTACTTTTAAATGTAAACATCTTGGGATCACATGTGGACCTGAGATCGACTGGTTTTAATTCGAATTTCTTTTTCATTATGTGCTCCTGTAAAATGGGGAAAATTAGAATCCGTTCAAAAAATGCCAGGATCAAATGGGGTTCGGAAAGTTTTATTCTAATAGTGCATTAAACGGCTCATTTGTCAATAGCCTAGGCCTCACGTTTTCAGGGGGTGCGCTCCCCCGTTTCACTCCGGTGTCTGCGTGTCTGGTCATTTCAAAGACTTAGCAGTGGTGGCATTCCTGCCCCCTCCGCGTTCTCCCGCGAAAAGCATGCGGGAGCCGCGGTCTCCCCCACTGCTAAATCATTGAAATGACGAAGCCACTCCGCCAATATCGTTACACGGGGAAGTGAACCCCCTGAACACGGACCCTATCCTTTGACTCAGTTCTTCCCTTGACAACATTTTTAACAATCGATATTCTTGTAATCGGATGATGACGTGAAACCATTTCAAAAATGTATCTTAGGCCCAATGGTTGCGTTCCATGCCGCCTTAAAATTCTCACATACGATAAGATAACTGCTCCTTTTCCACCGACCCGGACCTTACCCTGGAACGCAATATTTTTTAGATAGAGTCTATGTGGAATATCATTTAACATCAGGAGGTAAAATTATGGCCGAGGATCAAATTGGCGTTGTTATTAATTATTATGCGAAACTCGGTGTTGCCGCCCTAAAGGTGACCAGCGGTACCATCAAAGCAGGTGATCTTCTGAAGTACAAGGGGTATACCACCGATTTTACCGAAGCTGTTACAACCATGGAAGTTGAAAAACAGTCTGTTGAACAAGCACAGGCCGGCGATATGGTTGGCGTGAAAGTAAAAGAGAGAGTCAGAGAAAAGGACAAGGTTTATAAGGTCGTCGAGTAACGAGAAATTTTATCCAGCAATTCTTTTCTCAAGGCACTTTAGGCATTTTAGATCATTTTAGGCACTTGATAACAATCCCCTTCAAGGGGTAACTAAAGCCGGGTCTTCTGCGTCCGGAATATTTGCTTCGTAACGACAAATTATAAATTATCGTATATGGTCGAGAAGCTGAATAAGGTCGGTGATAACAATATCGGCAGATAGGTCTTTGCATTTGGAATCGTTTTCTCTGAGTCTCAGAGATCGGGCATCACCGGCAAAAAGCGCAGTTTTAAATCCTGCCATCTTTGCAGGGTAGATGTCGTTTAACAGGTCATTTCCGACATAAAGGACCGAATGTGCGGACATACCCATTTTTTCAAGTTGTTCGGCCGCCGCATCAAACATGAAAAATGATGGTTTTGCATACCCGAATTTGTAAGAGAAAAAGATAAGCTCCGGATGAAATCCACAATCTTCCAAGCTTGAATCTAAAAACCACTTAAACAGATACGGGGTATAAAATTGAGCATTTGAGATAATACCCAACAGAACGTTCAGATCTTTACAGGTTGAAAGCGTCTTCTCAAGGTTCGGCATGGGGTATACAGGATTAACGATCAATTCGAATTCCATGGCAAATGCCCGGACCATGTCAAGATCGTATATTTCAAGAACCCGCATCCATACCCGATCTATTTCAACTTCAGGAAAGTCCACTCTTTTTTCTTTGAGGGTTTGATGGGTGGTATTGGATTTTATCTTCCAGGTTTCCGGACCGATGCAAAGAACTGGGACGGGGAAGAAGCGGTTTGATGTATTTTGAAAGCAGATTATTTTTCGGCATAAAAAGACCATTTGAGAAGGCTGAAATTGTCAAGGTTAAAAAATTCTGAAAGCAGAATCTTTTTATCTATTTTTTGGTGCACGTTGTCTCTGATCACCCGGGTGTAGATGTCTACGAGGGTTTTCCTGTATTTTATTTGATTGTAATGGCGCGCTACAGCATTCAGGTTGTTTTGTATCAAGGGATCCTTGTTCGGCACATCTCCCGGATTTGAAAGATACGGGTTGAGATGTATCAGTGCATCTCGATTCCCACTGTCCGACAAAATTTTTGATATAATGGTTTTTTGAAAGGATTCATCGAGCAGCCCAAAATCGATGATACCCTTGTCGGTCGTTTTTTCAAAAGCACTTTTTATTGTGGTTTCATCGATGGCCAAATCGAACATGGCCCCGGTCTTTTGAACCCATGACTTCCACGTTTCAAACAAATTTTCTTTACCGATCCATTCCACAGGGACATTCAGCCGGGAATAAAGATGATCCAATCGGATGCCATTTTTTTCAAAGTCTTGGCATATCTGGGGTAGTCTTCTGCCCCAGAGAAGTTTTTCTGCGGTCCATGGCTCAAGAAATGAAAAACCAAACCCTTCGGTAATGCTTGTGGTAATCAAAAAATTGGCGGCCAAAACAAGATCTGAAAATTCATGGGTTAAACCTGCGTCGAATATGATATCCAGATGTTTTTCTTCAACAAATGCTTTCCATCGTTCATAACTTTTGATGTCCACCGGGCTGTTGGGTGGGAGGGTAATGACCAGGGTTTCGCGGTGGTTGAAAAACAGGGATAAAAGGAACGCTTCTCCGATATTTTTTCTCCGGATGGCCCGGACTGGATACAAAACATAATTTTTTGAGATTGCACCTGTTGCTTTGAAATTAAGAGGTTTTATGATGTTGAAAATCTTGTGTAGCCCTTCTTTTTTTAACCCAGCTTTAAGCAATATGTTATAATCCCGTGAGTTAATTACGCCGTAATGGCAGTCCGAAACATATTCGTCTTCGGAAAAATATGCTAAAGGTCGTCCGTCTTCTGCGAAATCGTGAATTTGCAAAAAGAGTCTGATTTTTTCCTTTTGAAGTGTTTTGAGGATTTTTAGAAAAAATTTGTTCTTTGCCAGTGTCGGGTTGTGAACGTGAATAAGGTCGCACCCGCCTTCCCATTTTAAACGGATGGCTTGAAGGATGGCGGCGGCCACCTTTTCTGGTTCAAATCTGTTCGGATCGGAGGTGTCGTAGCCGAGCCCTGGGATATGCACGGTTTCCCAGGGAAAGGAAGCATCCGGAGGGGCACCCGTCAGCATAAGGAGATCGGATGTGTGAAGCATGGATTCGATCTGCTGCCTTAAAACTGTGGTTACACCGCCGGTTTTGAGATGATAATGGATAAATACGATCTTCATTTCTGGTCTTTTTATTCCCGAAATAGTGCCGCCAATTCTTCGATCTCCTTTTTAAAATACAACAAATCTTTTTGGCAGAACCTTTTTTTATTCATGGTCAAGAGCAATTCGTCGAGCGCCTTGACCAACTCGGGCGCTTGAGATTGCTGATAATCGTCACAGCTCTTCAAATATCGGCATTTATGGCAGACCTCAATGGCTTTTCGGTGTTTACGCTTACTTCTGGTACACAGAATATATTGCGTTTGAACCTTTATTTTTGCCCCCTATTGGTATCCCATCAAAGCGGAGAGAAAGCCCGTACGAGACCATCAAGCTTGCCATGTTATTTATTTAGTTGTTAAAAACCTGGTTCTCAGGGCCAGGTCAGAGAGTTATGGCTCTGCCTGAAGAATCGCAGGAAGAGTTTGAAGTGAACTAAAGTTTAAAGTGAGCTAAAGTTAAGGAATTCTGCCAATTATATAAAATCAGCGGAGCGGAGCGACTCCATAACTTTAGGCACTTTAGATCACTTTAGACACTTTTAACTTGTACGATTTTAAGTAAAACAGCCCCTTCCAGGGGTAATCCAAAGCCGGGCTCTCTGGACCCGGATATTTGCGCAAACATAGGGTCAATACAGGTATAGGACAAGTCGGTCCGGGTGTCAAAAAAATATTGATATATTCAAAACAATACGACAGGATTATGCAATCTCTCGGAGATTTCATCTTAAATGCCGCCATCACACCGCCGTGAAATCATAAAAGGAGAAAGATATAATTATGGATCCAAAAAATCTTCCGATAATTCCGTCCGATCGCGGGGATGATCTGCATAATCTGGAGATTGCGGATTCCGCAGACCTTGTCCTTTTTATGGCCGGGAATCAGTTTATGGCCATGAAAGAGATTATTTTCGCCTTTCAAAAAGAATATCCGGATATTGACAAAATATATTACGAAACCCTTCCGCCCGGCCTTGAACTCAAACAGATTCTATCGGGTGGAGCGATCTTTAGAGATAAAATCATCAGCGTCTATCCGGACGTCTATTCATCGGTGAATCTAAACGCCATGAAAACACTTGAGGCAGCCAATCATATTCGCAGGGATGATTACCATCTTTATCTGCACAATCGCCTGACCCTGATGACTCCGGAAGGCAACCCGGCTCGGATAAGATCCATAAATGACCTGGGCGGGGAACGGGTCCGAATATCTCAGCCAGATCCTGCAAATGAAGATATTGCGTTCCATATTGTTGATATGTACCGCCAGGCAGGGGGCGATGAACTTGTTCATCGCATAATGGAAAAAAAGCGCGCTCAAGGAACGACCATTTTCACCATCGTTCATCACAGAGAAACCCCCTTGCGGATATTAAAAAAGACGGTGGATGTGGGCCCGGTGTGGGCTTCAGAAGTGATCCATGCAAAGTCTTCGGACCTTGCATTCGAGGTGATTGAGCCGGGTGAAGGTTTGGATCAAAGAGAGTGGATAAATTATTATATATGCAAATTAAAAGATGCTCAAAATCCCGGAAATGCAAAAAAGTTCATCGAGTTTATAAGATCCCCGGGGCCTCAAAAAATTTATCAAAAATATGGTTTCCTGCTGCGTTCAGGCCTATAACCCATGCCGGGTTAGGTCGCTGCTTTTTTGAGCAGCATGGTTGCGGGATCCAGAAACAATGCCGGTTGTCTTTATGGTCAGGCAAACATATAATGAATGTTTTTTAGCCAGGTCCTTTAGATCGGAAAGGGATGTTCTTGCGGTATCGTCAATTTGAAACCCGTCGATAAAAATCATTTGGGGCGAAAAAATATTCTGTTCCTCGAGATCGGTCAGCCTTTCTTCAAGTTTGGAACTGGTAAATCCCTCAACCCTGAATGTCATGATAAATCTGTGAGGCAATATGGATTCCCAGAGCTGATTTGTCTCTCTTGTATCATAGGGTTTTGTGAGATGACGGAAGACTTCCTTGTACCACAAACCAACTTTTTTTACCGGATCGTTTAGGCTGATATGGAGGACATTCTTTCCTTTTAAAAGGGTGTTCAAGGCAAGTTGAACCAGAATTGCGGTTTTGCCGACTCCCGCGCGTGCAAGCACTACACCCAAGCCTCCTTCAGGAAGAATGTCTTCGTTTTCACGTTCCATGAACCTCAAGGGGTTCTGGAGAAGAAGTTCTTTTTTTAGCATAATCGTTTTCCTTTTTTAATTGGTGCCCATCCACAATTGAAGAATGGGTACAGTGCGTCTCCTATTTGGCGGTATTCTTTTTACCATCCGCTGCCTTTTTGGCCAATTCCTCGGCAATGGATTGGGGAACCTGTTTGTACGTGCCGAGTTCCATGGTAAACTGAGCTTTTCCTTGGGTCGATGATCTTAAAATGGTTGAAAAGCCGAACATTTCTGCCAGTGGAACCCTGGCCTCAACAACACACGACGGCCCTTCGTCCTGGGAGCCCACAATGATTCCGCGGCGCTGATTTAAAAGACCCATAACAGCACCCTGATACTCGGCCGGTGTTTCAACATCAACTTTCATGATCGGTTCAAGAATAACCGGCTTTGATTTAAGATACCCTTCACGAAAAGCGCCCCGGGCTGCAGCTATGAATGCCATCTCCGATGAGTCTACCGAATGTGATGCACCGTCATTGATGACCACTTTAACACCGGGTAACGGGAAATTCCATCTTTGGCCCTTTGGGCATGCATTGTCTGAAGCCCTTTTCACATGAAGCGATGAACTGGGTCGGAATCTTACCGCCGACGATGTTATTTTCAAAGACGAAATGCTCTCCGGAAACAGGTTCCATATAGCCGGCAACCCGTCCGTATTGTCCCGATCCACCGGTTTGTTTTTTGTGGATATAGTTGAAATCTGCCTTTTGGGTGATGGTTTCCCTGTAAGCCACCCGAGGTTTGCCTGTTGTAACCTCAGCGGTGTATTCACGACGCATCCGCTCAACATAGACTTCAAGATGCAGCTCTCCCATCCCTTCGATAATCGTTTCATTGGTCTCATCGTCCACATAGGTCCTGAAGGTGGGGTCCTCTTTGCTGAACCTGTTGAGGGCTTTGGACATATTCATTTGAGATTTATTGTCTTTCGGCACGATGGCGAGGGAAATTACCGGGTCAGGCACAAACATGGACGTCATTGTCAGATTGAGACCGGGACCCGCAAAGGTATCTCCGGAAG
>JAAXQD010000178.1 GCA_012974475.1 Desulfobacterales bacterium | reverse complement strand
TCGGATGGGAAGATGTAAAAGTCGACCTTTCCAGGTCCCCTTTCATGGAACTGAGAGACGGCACCCGGGTGTTCTTTCCTATGAATGCCGACAATCAGGCTTCAGAAATTAAAATGGCCCAATCTTTTTGGAAAGATGTGCATATTGTCACAACAGGGCCCGGGGATTCTGTGGAACAAATCTTTGATGCTGTTTTGGGGCGGTTTGAAAATAAAATTTTGAAGAACCGTTTGTCTATTTCAGATCATAACGTTAAGATTGAAGTCCGGGGAATGTGGGTCATGGAACAACCCGAGCCGGCCAAGGAAGAAAAGCGCTATCTTTGCATAACACTTATCGACGGCCAAAAAGAGCGGACACCGACTTCCATCATTCGCTATTTGGACCAAAAAGGTATTGTTATCAAGGAAGTTCTCAAAGGAAAAATTTCCGCCGACCGAGAATCGAATGCGCCCCGATACAAGCGGGCGTCCGAGAATATACGTGTCATCAATGCCGTGAATCATAAAATGTTTGTCAGCAATTTTCTGGGGGCCATGGGGTATCGATACCAACCCAACGAGACGATTTCATTCGAGTATGCAGGGATTACCATTGAAGCGGCTTCAAATCTTGCTACCCATGACAGCGGAACTTCATTTCTTATCGACTTTGGAGAAATTTATGGTGATGCGGTTCAAGCCATAAAAAAATCGGGCCGCAACATCATCCAGATAAAAGATCGTGATACTTTGGATGCGATCTCGGCGCGGCTTCTCGCTGCAATGGGTGTTTCCTTTACCGAGAACCCCAGTTTTTTGGCCGCCAAGAGATCCGCCGGACACAATACCACCCTCACCATCCCCGGGTTTTTAATCAACGATGCCAATATGCCGGAGACGCTTTTGGCAATGGCTCCTCTGCATGACAGGGTTGTTGAGTTTTTGGCAAATAACGGCATAAAAATCATGATGGTCAAGTTGAATGACAATGGGATCGACCAGACGCCGTTTTGATGAATTCGTAAAAGGACAGTTACGAACTGTCAGGTGTTACAAGGTAAAAAAGATGCAGAATTTTCGATTTGTGTGGACATTGCTTGCGGTTGTGGCAATTTTCACCGTTGCGTGTACATCAAACCTGCAGGTACAAAAAAAACAGGGAGAGGCGGCACGGAATCTTGGTGAAGTATACTTTGAGCAGGGGAATTATTCAGAAGCACTGAGGGAGTTTCTTAAAGCCGAATCCCTTTATCCGGACGATCCTTTTCTGCAAAACGATCTGGGCCTCACTTACAAAGCCAAAAAAAAACCGGACCTTGCAATCTCCCACTTTAAAAAAGCCTTGGCCCTTAAACCGGATTACGCGTCTGCCAAGAATAACCTGGGGACCGTATATCTCGACAAAGGGGAATGGGATGCGGCCATCGCGTATTTCAAAGAGGTCGCAGGAAACCTGGTCTATGCCTCGCCCCATTTACCCCTATCGAATATGGGATGGGCGTACTTTAACAAGAAGGCATACGAATCAGCTGAAAAATACTACCTCGAAGCCCTTGAAATAGCGCCGAAATTTATCAATGCGCTGCGGGGTCTCGGCCTTACTTACATGGCCATGGGAAGGATTCCGGAGGGTGTTGAAATACTGGAAAGCGCTGTAAAAGAATATCCGCGCACGGCCCTGTTATATTTCGATCTTGCCACGGCGTACACCTTGTTGCATGACTATAAACGTGCGCTGAATGCGTATCAAAAAGTCGACGAACTTGCCCCAAAAAGTGCTCTGGCCAGACAATCGGAAAAAGCGGTTCAAAAAATAAAGCATTTAGAGTAAAAAACTCTGAATCACCCCTCGTTACCCACCTGTTCGAGTTGAACGATTCTGGGGGCAATAAATATCAACAGCTCCTGTTTTTCATCCTTTTTTTGTTTTGTTTTGAAGAGCCAGCCTACCACCGGTATTTGATTTAGAAACGGAACTCCGCTTTCACCCGTGGTGTTTCTCGTTTTTCTGATGCCGCCGATAATGATTGTATCCCCGTCATCCACCAGCAGTTCGGTATAGGCCTCCTTGGTGGTAAATGATGTCTCACCGTTAATAATTTCTCCGATCTCATTGTTTTTTATGGTGATTTTCATTGTAATGCGGTTGTCGGGGGTTATATGGGGTGTCACTTCCAGCTCAAGGGCGATGTCTTTCCACTCCGTTGTGGTATTCCCGTCGGCATCCAGCTTGTTATAAGGATAGGCCAATCCCTGCTTGATCTTGGCCGGTTTGTTGTCAAGGGTTAAAACTTTCGGAGAGGAAATTATCTTGACCGCGCCTTCAGATTCTGAAGCCATGAGCCTTGCGTCCAGCACTCGGAATTGGTCGCCGAGCAGTCTGGAAAATTCAATTCCGATTTGTCCGGCAGAACCACCAACACCCTTTGATGGCGGGTTTGTTGCTGACATATCATAACCTAAAGCCCCCCCAAGCGTATCTTCCTTTGTGCCGGCAATCGACCATTGAGTCCCGAATTCACGAGAAAAGCTGTCGGAGACTTCCACAATCCTGGCCTCGATAATGACCTGGGGTGTTACCTTGTCGATTACCTTGACGATTTCCTTGGCTTTTTGTATCTTTTCTGCCACATCCGTGATGATAATTTGATTGTTGCGTTCATCAACGCTGATGGTGCCGCGTCCTTCGGTAAGTATAATCTGGGGTAACACATCTGCCTTTGCATTTGCATAGTTTACCGGAATGTATTCTGTTAACAGGGGCTCCAGCGCTTTTTTTTGGTCCTCAAGCTTTTGGGCGGCCTTGATTTTTGCCAGCCGTTCCGTTTCTTCCAGTTGGAGGGTTTTAAGGGTCGCAATGCGGATGATGTCTCCTTCGAAAACCTTCCCCAACCGGTTCATCTTCAGAATTACGTTAAGGATTTGATCCCAGGGCACCGGCTTGTCAAATGCCAGGGTCACTTGTCCGGTTACATCTTTGTCAATGGCGAAGTTTTTTTCGCTGACATCCATTAAGATGCGAAAAACATTTTTTATGTCGGTTTCGAAGAAATTGATGGCGATCTTTTCGCCGGTGTATTTCCCGGTTTGAGCTTTAAATTTTCTATGTTCAGACGGTTTCAGTTCCGGGGCGTCTGTTTTATCGACCGCTTCTGCCATAACGTTTCTCCAGGGTGGAAGCTCGGCGGCGTCAAGGGGCCTGGGCGGCACGGAAGAGGCTTCAAAATGAACCAGAATCAGGTTGTCCGTCTGTTCGATAAAATAGGGTACAGAATCCCGCAGCTCAATTACAAATCCCGATGTATTTTTCATGGCAGAGGTTTGGAAGGGGGTTATCCGATCCACAGCACTTTGAAAACGTGTGGTAATCAATGGTCGTTGATGATAATCTGGAAGTTTTGAAGGATAAAGATTGAGCAGGAGTTTTTTGTCGTTGATTTTTTTCACATTGTGTTTGACCGGTGCGGTGGTTCCGATAATAATCGTCGATTGGCCGGCCGTTTCACTTGAAAAATCGATTCGATTAATCCATGCTAAGGATTTTTTTTCCATTTCCGGTCGAGCGATTTCACGGGTTTCAGTTTGAGCTGTCAATATCTTCTGATCAGAGGCGGCAGGTTGTTCCCCATGCGCCATGGATGTGCCCTCCGACGGTTCTTTTTTTTCTATTTCCGGTGTGGCGGAAACGGACATGGACGGTGTTTTTTTGAACACTATTTTAAGGCCTGTATCTTCGCGTACGACTTCGTATGAAACATCTTTTTTTAATGAGATTTCGATTCTGGATGCATGCCCCTTGGCCGATAATTCAGAAGATTTAATCCCGGCGACAATGTCGCTCTCCGGTGAAAAATTCGATTGGATATTGTCGAGGACGGTTTCAGGAAAATAAAGGAGAACACCCAGCGGAAACGGTTGTTTAACTGAGGTATAGGACAGTAACTCATTTCCCCCGATCCTGACGATGCTCGATTCAGAATCTTCGGCAATGCTTATTTGGGTGATCCGCTTGGGCTTGGCAGATTCGACGGTCGGTTTTTGGGTTTCTTTGACGGTCGTGGTGTTGGAAGCACACCCAGCAAACAGGGTCGGCAAAGCGAGCAAAAAGAAACCGAATGTTCCCATTTTAAACCATTTTTTCATTTCATAATTCATGCTATTCTCCGGGAGGTTTCTGGAGTTTAAGTGATTTTTTTACGATAGAAACCTTGCCATAAATATCTTCAGCTTCTTCTTCAACAATGATTTGATCCTCTAATATCTCAACGATTTTGCCTGAATAGATTCCGATATACGTGCCTTTTTTTACGACATATCCCTTTCCGGAGGCTTCCTGAACCAAGGCTTTATTCCCACTGGGCGCAAGTATGATTCCCGAAAGCTTCAGCTGGCTTAAATCCATTTTTTCAAGGGGTGTAAGGGGCGATCGTCTTTTTGATTTTTTCTTCCTTACTGCTATGGATGCAGGTTCTTTTCTAAAAAGCGGTTCAAATGGATTCAGCTTCCCTTCGGGATTGTATAGATTGGATATTTCCGGCGTTTCGATTTTGGGACTTGGGGGAGATACCGAAGCGACGATTGTTTTGTGCGCTGTATCGGCGTTTTGTTTTGGAACCTGAGGTGGGATTTCTGGCGTGGGCTTCCCCGCTGCTTTTGTGGAAACCGATTTAACCGCTTCCGATTTTTCAACCTTTTGAGGGGTGGGGGGCACCGATGCAACGACGGTTTTGTGGGTCGTATCGACAGGCTGTTTGGGTGGTTGAGGCGTGGATTCGGGTATGGAGGTTGCCGTCTCTTCTACAGAGGCGGGTTTTTCAACCTCAATCTTTTCCGGCGGTTGAGATTTTGGGGCCGCCTGTTCCACGATGATGATCTTTTTCGTGATTTCCCGTGATTTCGCTGGCGGGTCCTCTTGTTTTTCACAACCCCACAATAGGGTAAAAAAACAGGCGATACAGACAATGCTGCGTATGAAAACAAGATGTTTATCCATGACTTATCGTGTCTTTTTGATGCCTCGTCTCATGAAGCTTTTTTCTGCTTCGTATCAATGAACCTGTACGTTATAGCCGTACATGATGTTGTGAGGTTGTTGCCGCCTTTGGTGGTGGTCATTTGAATGTTTTTTATATTTACAATCCTGGATAACCTTGCCAACTTGTCAAAGAAGAGGGCGACATTGTGATAACTGCCTGTGACCATAATCGATACCGGAATTTCAGCATAGAAATCTTTGTTTCGTTCAGGCTGTGGCTGAAACAGAATAAATTCCAACCCGGCATCCCGGCCAGACTTTGAAATACTTGACAGCAGAGACGGTATTTCTTTTTTTTCAGGAAGTTTTTTCCTTACAATTTTGAATTCAATCTCAGCCTCTTTGAGCTTTGCTTGAAAATGTTTCAGTTGCCCTGCCTTTGCCCTTGCCCTGACGAGTCTGGTTTCCAGGGATTCTTGTTCCATTTTCAATTCATCGATGGTATTGAGTTTGGGCAAAAAGGAGAAATAGAAAAAGGGGCCAATGAGCGCAGCGAGAATCCCCAAACACAACAGAATTCTGTAAAGCTTAGACAGCCTTCCAAGCTTGTCGATATTTTTAAACAACCATTCTGATAAATTAGAAAGTTCGATTTTTTTCATCGTTATTGCGATACCATGGACCGTTTTATTTTTTCTTTTCCGATTTATTCCGGGAGATCCTGGTGCAGATAATTTCAAAACTTTTAAGATTTAATTCGCTTATCTTTTGTTGTTTTATGGTCTTTAAGTTTACATTCATAAAAAGGTTGGAGGCTTCCAGGCGGCTCATAAAATCAGCAATGGTTTTATTGTCCAGGGCAATTCCCCGAAGGTTAATTTGGTCTCCATTTTCCTGAAAATTGGTAAACCATAACCGTTTTACAGGCTTGCTGTCGCTGTCTGCCGATGCTTCCGATTGAGAGATTGAGACATTTTCAGCCACCAGTGTTGTCATGTTATCAAGTAGTTGGACTGCAATCTTTCGATTCGTTTCCAGACTCTTTATAACATCGGTCTTTTGTTTTAATCTGTCGAACGCCTTTTTTATTTCGTCGACTTTTTTGGCTTGTTGTTCGACCTGGGCCAACATTGATTTTGTGTTTTTTATCTGGGTGTTCAGGGCATCGATATCGTTGTTCAAGCTCATGTTATAATACAAAAGGATTACCACAACCATGATGACAGCTAGGATAAATATACTGATCTGCCTGCGGATGTTCTCTTTTTTCTGTGCTGCGCGATAAGGGAGCAGGTTGATTCGTATCATTTGTCACCAATTTTTCGTATGGCAATCCCCATGCAGATGGCAGCCTGTGGTGCTATTTTTTCAAGATAAGAAGCGTCAAAACGGCTGCTGTCGGCTGAGAAATTTTTAAAAGGATTGATGACTTCGACTTCAGCGGATGTTTCATCTGCCAGAATGTGTCGAAATTCCTTAATATTGGCGCCACCACCGCTGAGGACAAAGCTGGTTATCTGATTTTCCGGATATGTGGAATAGAAGAAATCAAGGGCACGTTTTATTTCAGTGCACCAGTCAGCCACCACAGATGAAACAATTTTTTTTAGATCTTCAAGGGAAATTATGTCTGATTGTTGCTGAAATTTAATGTTTTCCGCTTCTTCTAAAGAACAATCGACCAGTGAAACGATCTTCTCATTGATTTGTGCGCATCCAAGGGAAACATCACGCATAAAAGCAGAGGAATTGCCTTTTAGAATATTCAAGGATGTCTTGCTGGCACCGATATCAATCAGGGCCACATGTTCATCTTCAGGGGTATGGTTAAATTCAAAAATATTTTGTAGGGCAAAAGCGTCAACATCGATTATGCAGGTGTTCAGATTGGCCATCTGAACAAGGTTGATATATTCATTCACCATCTCTTTTTTGGCGGCGACCAACAGAACACTCATCTGATTGGGATTGTGTTCACTTTCTCCCAGGATTTGAAAATCTAAATTGACATCGTTGATATCGAATGGAATATACTGTTCCGCTTCAAAATGAATGGTTTCGTGCAATTCATCTTCCGTCATGGTCTGGACGTTGATCTTTTTTACAATCACCGAATAACCGCCGATGGAGATCGCTACGTTCCTGTCCTTTAGTTTGACGCTTTTAAAGAGTTCTCGAATATACTCGGCGACAGTTTCAGGATCTTTAATGGAAC
>JAAXQD010000164.1 GCA_012974475.1 Desulfobacterales bacterium | reverse complement strand
GCCTAACACAGCTGGAAATCGAATGGCTATTGCCCGGTCACGGCGAAATCGTTTCAGGTACCACGGATATCAAAACCAACTTCGATCAAATCGTCCGGTCTGTGCTGAACTACATATAGATTTCAGACGACTACCCGGCTGTCAAACGGCCCTTTTCTCTGCTCAGAATCTGATCGAACCTTCCCTTGATATCACCCAGCACCGGCAACCATTCACGGTCACGATCAAGATTCGGAACAACTGCGGCGCCTGAAATAAATCGTTGTTTTGCAAGATCTGCTTTTATCTCACGGACCCTTTCTTCAGTGGCGGACTTGACTGCTCCCTTAAAATCCTGAAATATTTTCTCGAGCCCTGATACGTTTAAGCCGTAAATTTCATTTAACAGTTCAAGATACATTTGATAGTGGCGGCCGGGTTCAAGGCTGCCTAAAATCAAATTTAACAGAATTTCATCCACATTCAAATCGTATGTTTTTTTCAAGCTGTCCAGCTCTTTTTCCAGTTGATCCTTTTTCAACAGGTTGTCCTGATATTTCTGCACCATGCCTTTTAATCTCTTATGGATCTCGACCTTTTTTTGCGCATCCTTTTCCTCCCGGCTGAGGGTAAGGTGCCGGGTTTTTGCCATAACCAGATCGAGCGTGCTTTTTATTTCTCCCATTTGACACCTCTTTATGGGGTTTTAGATGATCGACATTTATGGTTGCCCGTCAGATGACTTTTTATCACGGCATCCATGTTTGACCGGACAATGTCCAGAATCTGAACTTTGGAATAGCGCGGGCCCCAACCGATTCCCGGGCATTCCTTGGATGTTCGTTTCCATTTTTTGAGGGAACGAATATTCTCAAACCAAAAAGGAAATGTTCTGCACTGGTCGGGCCGCACGGGATAGAGGGTGCACCCGTTATCGTAAAACAAACACCGTCCATCAGAATGTTCTCTGATGCTGTACCCTTCCTCTATCGGATAAAGATACGTGTCGACACAAACGGAAACCCGAACAGAAAGGTATTCGGCGATCCGCACAATTTCATCTCTATCGACATATATTGTCCCCGGATCCCCGGTACAGCATGCGCCGCACCGTCGGCACTCAAAACGAATGCCTTGATCAAAAAAATAGGACCGATGGTATAGTTTTTCCATAAATGTTCCTTAAAGGACGGACAGCCTGTTTCATAACATGGTGCATCGATTATATCAACTCGGTTGGAAACCATACGTTTGCCGTGTTGCAACATCTTCTTATCTCACAGTCTCCTTCTTGACATAAGGCTTTAATTTCATTATGCTCTTCAAGAAAGAATTGCGAAATTGGAGGGGAAAAATATGAAAATCGATATTAAGAAACCCACAGATCAGGATCTTGAGGCAAAAGGCGTCTCAGCCTGGCCCATATGGGAAAAAGAAATTTCTCGTTTTGACTGGCATTACGACAGCACCGAGGAATGTTATCTGCTGGAGGGCAGGGTTATTGTTGAAACAGAGGACGGAGATACCGTGAAATTCGGGGAAGGAGATTTCGTTACATTCCCCAAAGGTCTGTCTTGCATCTGGGATATTAAGGCGCCGGTTAAAAAGCATTATAATTTTAAATAACCAACCCAAACAAAACAGGCAAATAAAATGAAACTCGGGATTATCGGTCTTCCCAGATCAGGCAAATCGACGATATTTGAAGCATTAACACAGAATATCCTTCCTGAAGGCCACAAGGGAGAAAGCCGAATCGCTACCGTCCGTGTGCCGGACAAGCGCGTGGATGTATTGAGCGACATGTATAAACCCAAAAGAACCATTTATGCCCGGGTTGAGTATTTTCTTCCGGACGTTCTGCGACAAAAAAAAGATCAGAAAGTTTGGGCCCAAGTCAGGGATTGTGATGCCTTGATTCATGTGGTGCGTAATTTCGGTGGATACGGATTTGAAAATCCGACACCATTTTTAGATTTTAAAACCATAGACCAGGAACTGATTTTGGCGGATCTTGTTGTGATCGAAAAAAAGTTGGAAAGTATCGAACTCGACAGAAAACGGGTCAAAGAGACTTCCCCGGTGGAACTTTCTCTTTTAAACCAGTGCCTCAAAAACCTTGAAAACGAAATGCCGCTAAAGAAGGTGCCGGACCTTGCGTCAACTCACCTGCTCAAGGGGTATGCCTTTCTATCCGCAAAGCCGATGCTGGTTCTGTTCAACAATGAAGATGACGACGATGCTATCCCCGAGACCCGAGACTTGTCGTCCCAAGAAAATTGTATGGTTATACGGGGTAAGCTCGAACAGGAACTTGCTCAAATGTCGAATGAAGACGCCGAGGAATTTTTATCTGAGTTTAATATTACGGCATCCGCCATGGACAGAGTCATCAAACGATCTTATGAACTCCTCGGCCTTATCTCTTTTTTTACCGTGGTCAATCATGAAGTAAAGGCCTGGACCGTAAAAAAAGATACTCAAGCCGTTGACGCGGCGGATACAATCCATTCGGACATGAAAAAAGGGTTTATCCGTGCAGAAGTGATTTCCTATGATGACCTCATGGCTGCAGGGTCATATCAGGAGGCCAAAAAAAGGGGAATTGTCCGATTAGAGGGAAAAACTTACGAGGTCCGGGACGGGGATATTATAGAATTCCGTTTTAATGTGTGACCTGTCGGAACAGATTCAGATATGAGCTATCCTATAGAGAGATCCGGGCTAACCTGGATTTCTCACGGGTTAATGCTGTTCCCACGTAACCCTCAGCACCTCCTGATATGTGGTCTTTCCGGTGAGCAGTTTTCTCAAAGCATTGCCTCGCAGCGAAACCATCCCCTCTGCCATGGCCTGATTGCGTATGGTTTCTATATCCATACTGGCGTTTGTCATTTTTTTCAACGACTCCGAATAAGGAACCACTTCGAAAATACCGGTTCTCCCGTAATAACCGGTGCCCCGGCATTTCTGACAACCCCTGCCCCGATAAAGCGTTATCCGTCCGTTTTTTTCAACATCCAGTCCCATGGTCCTCAGTTCCGCCGTTTCCATATCAAAGGGTTCCATGCAGTGGTTGCAAATCTTTCGAACCAGGCGCTGAGCCATTATGCCCACCAGGGTACTCTGGATCAGAAACGGAGGGACCCCGAGATCAAGGAGTCGTGTGATCGACGAAGGCGCGTCGTTGGTGTGGAGGGTCGACAAAACCAGATGCCCGGTCAATGCCGCCTGAACCGCATTTTCAGCGGTCTCGAGATCTCTCATCTCCCCGATCATGATGATGTCCGGGTCCTGCCTTAATATATTTCTCAGGATCGTCGCAAACGTAATTCCGATTGCCGGCTGAACCGCAATCTGGTTAAACTCCTCACACACCATCTCGATGGGGTCTTCTATGGTTGTTATATTAATCTCAGGCGTATAGAGATCTTTGAGCGTCGAATAAAGGGTGGTCGATTTGCCGCTCCCCGTGGGACCGCAGACCAACACGATTCCATGGGGCATATTGATAAATTTATTGTAGCGAATCAAATCCGTGGATGTAAAACCGAGCTTTTCCAGATCCTGAAAAAGTACATCCGGGTCCATGATCCGCATGACCACCTTCTCTCCAAAGGCTACAGGTATGGTCGAAACCCGTATCTCCACCTCAACACCGCCTTTTTCGGTTTTAATTCTTCCATCCTGGGGCCTTCTCTTTTCTGCCATGTCCAGCCTGGACAGGTTTTTTATCCTGCTGATAATGGCGGAATGAACATTCTTGGGAAGTTGATGCACGGTATACAGAACGCCGTCAATACGCATCCTAACCAGGCTTACATCCCGTTTGGGCTCGATATGAACGTCACTGGCCCGCTGATCAAAAGCGTATGTGAAAAGGTAGTTCACGGCATTTACTACATGCTGATCGGTGGACGGAAGTTCGTCTGCGGATTTCAACCGGACATACTGTTCAAGATTTCCCAGATCAACCGAAGGGCCTGCAAACTGGTGTTCTGCTGCAGCAATAGAGCGTTTGAAGCCAAAGAATTCATTTATCAACTTAACAATGTCGGATTTTGAGGTGACAACCACCTGGACTTTAAACTGACTGGCACGGGCAATATCTTCCATAACTTCCACGTTAAAAGGATTGGGGGTTGCAACGGTGAGGTGCCCGTCCTTTATGGCAATGGGGAGTACCAGATGTTTCATGGCAAAGCTTCGCGGAATCGTAGTGGTCACCAGATTGAGATCCAGCTTTAAGGGATCGATTTTCTTGAACGGGATTTCCCATTCGTCCGCAAGGGTTTGGAAAATAAGCTCCTCATCCAGCACTCTGGAATCAGCACCCGCAGATTCCAGATTCAATGCGGCAATGATATCGACGCTGGTGACGGGATTTACGGACCGGGTCCCCGAAACCTGCTTATGGCTCTTTTGCTTTTTCAGTCTGGCCTCCAGCGCATCCTTTTTTTTAAGGATTTGCTCTGCCTGGCCGGATGTAATGAGCCCCTTTTTTAAAAGCGTCCGACAGACATTTTGAGCGGACAATCGGTTTTGTATGTCATTCGGCATTATTCAACACTTCCGTTAAGAAATTAGGTTCTTCTCCAATTTAGTTGGAGAAGAGGGTTCGAAGATTCAGAAATTATTACTTCCCGGGAGATTGTTTGGTTCTCCCCAATTCTTTATCGATCAACATCTGGAATTCTTTGGGCGACCAATTCCTCAAAAGTCGTCCGCCAATAAAAACAGTGGGCGTCCCCCTGACACCGGCCTGGTTTCCATCGAGCATATCCTGTCGTATTTGGGCCAGAATTCCGGGATCTTTCATCTGTTTTTCAAATTTTTCCATATCAAACCCCAGATCCCGGGCAATATCTTTAATCTTTTGATCACTGAGCTGTTTGTAATTTTCAAAAAGCCGGTCATGGAATGCCCAGAATTTTCCCTGTCCGTCGGCTGCAAGAGCGGCCATGGCGGCCTTTGTTGCATATTTATGTCTTCTGAGGGGAAAGTTCTTAAAAACAATTTTTACGTTTTCCGGATTATTCTCGAGCACCTGCTCGAGTAGCGGCACAATCTTCGCGCAGTACGGTCACTGAAAATCGCTGAAAACAGCGATTACCACCGGCGCATCCGCCCGCCCCTTAAAAGGCGATCCGGAGATGTTGATCTTGTGAATAAAATCGATGGCAAGAAGCTCGACCGTTTTGTTCCTGCGGCTGCTGAGCAGAAGCAAATTATCTTTAGGGCCGACCCTGATTTGATCCACATGACCTCCAACGCTGATTTTATCTTCCAGTTTCCCATTTGAGGTATAGATCAGGATGTCTCCTGAGTCATTGAGAACGAAAATCCATTTCCCGTCCGTGGACACCGCAACATCCAAAGGGGGGGTATCCATTTTCAATTTCTGCTGGACATCCCATTCAACACGGGCAAAACTTTCCGCGGAAAAAACCATAATCGTTAAGAGTGCCGTCAGGAAAATCAAATATCTTTGTCTCATGTCAAAACCTTCCCTCCGTTTTCTATGCTGTACTTACGTAATGAAAAAAGATCATAGGCCGACTACTGGTTTACCTCTTTGTTGTAAGCTTCGACCTTTTCCTGATACAATTTTTGCCGCTTGTCAAAATCGACAATATGTTTATTGAATTCGACCTCTTTTTCTTTGTAACCTTTTGACTCTGTTTGAGTGGTCAACATTTCCCTTCCCTTGCTAAGACCCTGCCGTTGTTTCATTATTTCCGAATGTTCCTTGTCCAATTCAGCTTTAACCCTTCTCAATCTTTCCGGCAATGTGAGATCATGATCTTCATCGATTGTTATCTGGTTTCTTTTATCCTTATCTTCAGGTGAACTCTGGCGTGTTTGGTTTTTGACGGCCTTTTGAGTTCGATCATCAGACTTTGAATTTTTGACGGCTTCCGGGTAGCTTTGTACTTTCAACTGCTGGTTTTCGGGCACATCGGCAAGATTATCCGTAAAATGACGCACACCATTTTGATCTGTGTACCTGTAAAATTGTGCAAAGGTTGAAGCCGGAAACATTGCCAAAAAAACGATCAACAAGGCGTATATTATTCGCATTAAAATTCTCCATTGGAGATTCCCCGCAGCAAGCTGCGGGGAATGCACTTGCTATGCCGGTTCAAAATAGTTAATCTCAATCAAACAATTCTCTCCACCATAAATAAAAGAAATTGATTTCCGGAACGACTGGATCAATATTCAAAACTCCTGCCCCAACATCCTCGCTATCAGCATCGGGATTTGTGCTTCCTACTGAAATCAACAATTGTGTGCCGCTATCCCTTATTATCATAACCGGTTTGGAAGGAATACCGCCGCCGATGGTTAAACTGCGGTCGTTACTGCCATCATCATCAAAATCAATGGCTGCACCGCCTGTTAAATATGACAGCGCATATAACTTGCCCTCGCCCCCGGGCACACAGGGCTCGTCGTTGGGGGTAAAGGTCGTAATATAATAGTTTTCGAAAAAAACCGTGCCTTTTGCCAGGGCTTTTTCGCCTACGGCATCGCCATTGTCGTCCACCAGACGGATATACCAACCTTTGTCGAGATAACCGGCGCCGTTTCCACCGTCGACATTGCTTGACGGGTCACTAAGATCCGGCGGGGTGTCTGTCGGATCCGTGACATCAACCAGTTCTTTGGGATAAAGCGTCCCCGCGATGTCTTCTTCCCCTATGATTGTCGAGGAAGAATGGGTGTCTTTCACCGCACAAAGTATGTCGGGCTCACTGGAGCTGCAGGCGACAGTGGTGGTGTTGCAGCAGGCGTTTTCCCGGTCTCCTGTCCCCATAAAAACCAGGTCGTAGCCTTTCTCCAAGGTGACACTGGGCGGATAGAAAAATTTTCTTGAGTTATTATCATCAGTTTTAAAGAAAACCTGGCCTGTCCATGGATAACCGGCATGATTAATAATTTCATTACAATCGGGAAAGGTCAATGTACTACCGTCCGTTATATCAATAAAATTCGAAAACCGCCACATCTGTCCCCCAAGGTCGCCGACATACAACTTATCTACATAACCGTTCCCATCTTCGTCGATAGCAGAGACGGAGCTTGGGAAGGGGTAACTCATACCGGCGGCAAATTGCTTTACAAGGGTGCCGTCCTCAACATTGATGGCGAGGACGGTTTTTCCTTTGGAATTGTCCGAACTATACCCCCCGCCGACGAATAG
>JAAXQD010000024.1 GCA_012974475.1 Desulfobacterales bacterium | reverse complement strand
GACAACCTGAACGTCAGGCTGCATCTTCAAATACAAAAGATTATATGGCCTGACAGGGAAAAAGGCGTGTAAATATGGAGATGCCAATATTTAATGGGTAAGAGGTTACGATGAAATCTGATAGTTTTTAACGTTTCCCGTGCTATTTAGATACCCGTTCCGTATCACAAAATGTGAAATGTTATATTTGGTGGCCTCCACAATCTGGCTTTGTGATGCCTCAATTCTATCCCAGGAGCGCCACATTGCCTTGATAATCGACCGGAATTATGTCCATTTCGACGCGCTTTCCGGCAAACTGTAAGGCCGTCCCAGAGTCCTCTCATGTAAGGGTACAGCGAGATACCTGTCAGTGTTCATCCGATTTTTGGATGGTTTTTTCTTCTAATTCATAACCACATTCGGCAAGCCGGTCCTTGAGAATCTCTTTTAATCTGATGTCTTTATATTCAAAAAATTTCTTTTGTGTATCCGGATAATCTGCGAGCGTACTTTTGAAGTTAAAAAAAGGTTTCTTTCGTTCAAGGGCATCAAACATTTGATCTCTTATTTCATCGGATTCCATTGATGCAGCAAAATCTTGCATTATTTCATAGCTCTCATGACTTGCAATGGGTTCAACATGAAAATATCTATCTTCATTCTCCGCATCTTCATCACTGATATCCTCATCAATATCCGGCAATACAACTTTACCTTTGACCAAATCGATATAGCATGAACTCGCAAACCCGGAACTGTCTTCCATGTAATACAAAATAGGATCTAGAAAGATCTCGATTTTTTTCATCTCTCATTGTCCTTTCAAGGTCCCACGTGACCTGCCGGTTAACAGCATCTCACCTTGGCACGACCTTTTACGCTAACCCCACAGTTTTTTCGGTCAGGTCAATGGGGGAATGGACAGCCCTGTTTTATCCGGGGATACAGTCCTCTTTAGAATTTCTCCATGGCTTCCCGCAATCGTTCACGCACCGCTTCCGAATACCAGCTTTCAATGAAATACCGCTCCATTTCCGTTTCCCGTGCCAGCACCTCTGTCACTGTTGTCTCGACACGATTCCGCTTGATCATCCCATATCCTGTTTTAGGCAAAGATCCCAACTTCTCGGCGTGTGCCAGGGCCCGATTCACAACCTCCTCCACGGGCAGGACTTCGTCCACCATGCCCATTTCCAGAGCTTCCGCAGGCGCATAAAAATCGCCACCCTCCATCATCTTGCGGGCGTGCCGAACCCCTGCCAAAGCGTGCAGCACTCGATCTGCCAGGTACGGCACCGGAACGCCCAGCTTAACCTCATTCAGTCCCATCAGTTTCCGCCCTTCCGCAATGAACCGCCAGTCACAACAAAGCGCCAGTATGCACCCGCCGGCCAAGGCATGGCCGGTTATCGCCGCGACGGTCGGTTTGGGCAGCGTGTACAGATCCATACAGACCCGATTGAACAGTCGTAAGAAGTCTCTGAAATCTTCCCTGTCCAGTGCATACAGATCGGGGATATCAAGACCTATGGAGAAGAATTTCTCATTGGAACTTCCCAGAACAAGACCACGTACAGTGGCGTCGCTTTCAACCCTCTGAAGAACCTCGCCCAGTTCCTGAACGAACTCCGGGTTCAATGCATTGGTGACGCCACGATTAAACTTGGCGAGCATCACACTCCCACGACAATCGACCGAAATCATATCCATTTTGACTCTCTTTCCGGTGTCACAACAACAGATTTTGCTTTTGACAAATTATGTTTTTTTTCCGACCTCAAATGCTTTCCCGATATATTTGCCAATGGCATGATATTTTCGGACTTCAGGGCTGAAGACGATGGGACGAATTTTTTCGATATCGGGCGTTCCTTCATCGGTCAACATACTGTCCTCTATCTTGACATCCAAAATTTCTCCCACAAAATGGGTGTGCAAGCCTATTTCATAATGATGAATCACCTTGCATTCCAAAATCATGGAAAATTCCCCCACATACGGTGCATCGACACGTTCCGACTTCATCGGTGTCAGACCGGTTTCCTTGAATTTATCCGTGTTTCGACCGGATACCATGCCAAAGTAATCCGCTTCCTGAACCTGATGTTCAGACGGTACACTGAGTGTATAAGCCTGCCTTTCCATTATATTGCCATAGGTATAGGTGGCCTTGCGAAGAGAAATGGTCACACAGGGCGGTTTGGAACAGCAGATGCCGCCCCAGGCAATGGTCATAACGTTAGGGGCACCCTTCGCATCGTACGAGCCGACACACCAGACCGGTGTCGGAAAGATTAGCGTTTTAGCACCGAATGATTTTTTCATAATGCAAACTCCTTTTCATTTTACTTTCGAAATCCATTTTTTCTATTCAAGTTAAGTAATTTAGGGGTCGGGGAGTTTTTATTGTAAACACATACATATCAGCGGAATGGATAATCTCTTTTAAAAAGCGTGTACTGTCTGAGTCCAACAAAGCTCATGACTACTAAAAAACTAATATCACATATTACGATTAAATTCATCAAATTATAATAATTGTTCCCAAGCCGCCAAATCTCGACAACCTTTAAATGGCTTGATTTTGCCAACCATCCATTATCCCAATATTCCAGTTTAATCGATTAAAGTGCCATAGCCGTTGTTTTTAACCGGGCTCTGAGGACCCGGTTTTTAAAAACCAGATAAAAAGACAAGAACAATACCACTTTCAAACATATTGATACTTGCAATCCTATGGCGGGTCGCTTAAACTTTATCAATCATGAGCCATTTAAAAAAAGCCGTTGTTCTTTCAAGCGGGGGACTTGATTCCACCACTGCAATGGCCATCGCAAGATACCAAAGTTTTGAAATCTATAGTCTAAGTTTTTCCTACGGGCAGCGTCACGCCTTTGAACTTGAAGCCGCTCAAAAGGTGGCGGACGCTTTGGGTGTCAACGAACACCTCGTGATTAATATGGATTTAAATAAAATAGGGGGGTCATCCCTTACCGATGATATTGATGTGCCAAAAGAAAGGGATGAACAGGCAATGACCCGGGAAATACCCGTTACATACGTTCCGGCCAGAAATACCATATTTCTGTCCTTTGCCCTGGCATGGGCCGAGGTTCTCGAATCATCTGATATTTTCATCGGGGTTAACGCAGTCGACTACAGCGGTTATCCGGACTGCCGGCCTGAGTATGTCGACGCATTTGAACGTATGGCAAATCTTGCCACAAAAGCGGGTGTGGAGGGCATAACAAAAATCAGGATAAGAACACCGCTTATCCATTTGACCAAAGCGCAGATCATTCAAAAAGGTATGGAACTGGGGGTCGATTACGCTTTAACCCACAGCTGCTATGACCCTTCACCCCAAGGCCTGGCATGCGGTGAATGTGACAGCTGTTTTTTAAGGAAGAAAGGTTTTAAAGAAGCGGATGTAAAAGATCCGACAAAATATATATAGACCCTAACCCTAAATATCCCACCGTACTCATTTTTATTGAAGAAATCCCATTAACCGAGTTGGCTTGCCGCAGAAAAACCGAGCTCGAAAGCCTTTAAGTTCAATTCGACAAAGGCTTTTTTTGTTTTTGTTTTAATCGCTTCTTTTACCGTTTCTGAAGACAATGGAATTTTGCCGGTCTGTATCAGGGCGCCCAAGAGAACCATATTGACCGACAAAACATTTCCGGCTTCAATGGCAAGCGCCTCAGCATCAAGAGCAATAAGGTTCGCCGTCTTGGCCTTAATCAATGACTGGAGCACATCCAGGTCAGGATAAATGCCGCTCCCCACTGCAACCGTAAACGGCGGAAGCGGGGCAAGGTTGGTAATCACTACGGTATTGGAATTACACTTGTTCAAGGCTCGAAGGGTTTCCGAAGGCTCAAATCCCACCAGCACGTCAGCCTCGCCGTCTGAGATAATGGTACTTCGAGCGGTCCCGAACACAATGCTGCTTTCAACCACGCCGCCCCTCTGGGCCATACCGTGTATTTCACTCATGCGAACCGGGACATCCGCAAGAAGTGCGGATTCTCCGATAACCTTAGAGGCCAGAAGATTTCCCTGCCCTCCCACAGCCACTATGATTAATCTCGTTGGATTCATTTTATTACCGTCCGTTGTGGAATCTTTAAAAAACAGTTCCGTTTGCCTGCCCGGTTAAATCCGTTGGAAACTCAGGCATCATCCTTTAAGGGTAAAATAGCATGCTCCGGGCAAATCTGGGCACAGACCGTACAACCCGAACAGAGGGCAGGATCTATTTTAACCCGGTTATCCTCAATGAAAAAAGCTGGGCATGCCAGCTCATTGATGCAGTCTCTGTGGTCTTTACATTTTTCACTGACAAAAAAAGATCTTCCACGTGGTTTCTTGAGAGCCTTGGCAAACAATGTGCAGCCCTCCTTTGAAATAACCACCGAAACACCTTTAAAGTTGAGGGCCTCTTTGATGGATTCAATACTCTTTTTAACCCGGTATGGCCGGATGACGGAAACATGCGGCACGCCCACAGCTTTCACGATTTCTTCGATGGACACGTGAGCATATCCTTCCATGCTCAGTGCTTTCATATCGACCCCTGGATGATGCTGATGCCCGGTCATGGCAGTAATGCCATTGTCAAGAATAACCAGCGTAAAATTGTGGTTGTTAAAGACGGCATTAATCAACCCGGGTATTCCGGAATGAAAAAAAGTGGAATCCCCGATAAAAGAGATGACCTTTTTGTCCGTTACTTTTGAAAAACCGCATGATGTCCCCACGGAAGCCCCCATACATATCAAAAAATCTCCCGCGGAAAGCGGCGGCATAAATCCGAGGGTATAGCAACCGATGTCCGTGGGGCAAATCGTTTCCATGCCCTCTGTTGCCTTGTTAACCGCATAAAAAGTGGCCCTGTGGGAACACCCGGCACAGAGGCTGGGGGGGCGCTGGGGGATTTCGGGAACATCAGAGAGATTGACGCCTGCCGCCGGTTTGCACGTCACGTCAAAATATGTGGCCAAACATTGTCTGACCAGTGCCGGGTTGTATTCGTAGAGGCGTGAAAAAAGGTCATTCCTCTTTCCATTTATGGGGAGCGTCAAACCTTCTTCCTGGGCAAACGCCTTGATGGTCTCTTCCATAAAAGGCTCGCCTTCCTCCACGACCAGCACCTTTTCACACTCTTTTAAAAAGTCTTTGATCAAAACCCGGGGCATGGGGTGTGAAAATCCAACGCGGAATATTTTAACTTTGTGCGCGATATCCAGATCTTTAACAGCATCAGAAACATAGTTGTAACTCACACCATTGCAGACAATCCCCCATGGGCCGTCTCCAGAGAAAAAATTGTACTCAGACGTTTCGGAAATCGTTTCAGCCGTTTCTAATTTTTCAAGCAGCTTGACATGGAGATTTCTGGAAACTGCAGGAACCGTCACATAATTGAAAGGATCTTTTATAAAATCACCTTGTGTTATGGGTGTCTGTATATCGCCCAGCACCACGACTTCGGTGGAATGATTGATCCGGGTGGTGGTTCTGTAGATAACCGGCTGCTGAAGTTTTTCGGACAAATCGAATGCAAAAGCCACCATATCTTTTGCCTCCTGTGCGGAAGACGGCTCCAGCATGGGGAGGCCGGCAAGCTTGCTGTAATACCGGTTGTCCTGTTCGTTCTGGCTTGAAAACATGAAAGGATCGTCGGCTGTCAGAATCACCAGACCGCCTTTGACACCCAAATATGCCAATGTCATGAGAGCATCCGCAGCCACATTCATCCCCACATGTTTCATCACGCACATGCTCCGAACTCCGGAATTTGCAGCAGCGGCCGCTACTTCAAGGGCCACCTTTTCGTTGGTGCTGTATTCAAAATAAAGGTCGCTTTCTTGGGATATCTGAAAAAAATTCAGTGAAATCTCCGAAGATGGTGTTCCCGGGTATGTTGTTGCAACGGCGACTCCGGACTCGATGGCGCCCCTGGCAATGGCTTCGTTGCCTAAAAGGAGCATCTTTTGACCGGGATTCGCGGCAAGTAGTTTGTGCATTGTTTGTTCCTTATGGTTAACGGTGTAATTTTAGCTCTTGGTTGTCGGGTGGTTTTTTAGGAACCCACCTTGGATGTTGCAACCGTCGAGATTGCAAAGGTAAAAGACGAATAGGACGAAGCGGTCCCAGACGACTTCATGTGTTTGTCAACGCGACAGATTCGGAAGAATCGGCGCTCGCAAAGTTCAGGTAATATACCAGCACAGCCGGTGGTGTAAAGAATTTTCTGCGAGCCAACAAGCAATTGAAAAAACTTTACAAATATCTAACCATGATTTATAGTGTCAATTTTCCTTAGTATTATACAGCAGTCAACAAATGGGTATAAAATATATTGTAAAATCGAATTTATCCTGAATCGAGGTTCGCATGCAACATCAAAGTATACTTGTTATTGCCACACGCAACAAAGGAAAAACAAAAGAAATCAAAGACCTTTTAAAGGATTTTCCGGTTGATATTAAAGATATAGATGACTTTGGCCCAATTCCTCACCTGGAAGAAGACGGCGATACCTTTGATGAAAATGCATACAAAAAAGCGAGTTTCGCAGCCCAAATCCTCGGGTTTCCGGCATTGGCTGACGATTCGGGACTGACGGTGGAAGCCTTGAAAGGTGCTCCCGGCATTCATTCCGCGCGCTATGCAGGGGAAAACGCAACCGATGAACAACGATATTTAAAGCTGCTCAGCGAAATGGAAGGGATGTCAAACCGCAAGGCAGCTTTTGAATGCGTCATATCCATCGCCGTTCCAACAGGCCCTGCTCTGACATATGAAGCGCGCTGTGAAGGGCTGATCACACAAGTGCCTGCCGGTTCAAAAGGCTTCGGATACGATCCCATTTTCTATTATCCACCCTATAAAAAAACATTCGCTGAATTAACCAGACAAGAAAAAAACCGTGTAAGTCACCGGGGAAAAGCGTTTGCCGAACTCAAAGATGAGTTTGACAAGGTTTTAATCTGGATCCGTCAAAATATGCCCGTGCAGGAGAAACGACACGGTTAACCCCTGGATAGGTGCAAACAGAATCGATAAAATTTGATGGCGTCGTAAAAAGTCCCATCTACTGCGTTGTAGTATTTTTTCAGACACTCTGCATACTACATGTATGGCCTCGTTCCTGAAAAAATACTACGCCTTGTATATGAACCTTTTTACTTAGCCATCTATAGCTGAATTCATGACTTTTTACGAGATCATCAAATTTGTAAAAAATTAAAATTTTAATAATTATATTTTAC
>JAAXQD010000170.1 GCA_012974475.1 Desulfobacterales bacterium | reverse complement strand
CCACATCTGCTGATATGGGCTATGACGGGCGCTGGCGTAAGGCCGATGGGGGAAACGCCCCATAGGGCGCTGGTGCATCGCGATTAACGGCCGTAAACCTAACACTGCCAGCACATTGCGATCATCTCCGCCTCAGTCACTGCTTGGGAATCCCTCTCTCTTGCCCGGGAAACACTACTCGGCCAACGGGCGGTTCTTCCCAGGTATATCCGGCTTTTTGAAGGATATGATAGGCCGTTATAATGCGATCGTCTCGATCCATGCCTTCTCCGTAGCGGGAGACATCCGAACAAAACCAGTATCGATTCCCCGGCGGGACGATAGAGTCCATGCGGGTCCCGTATTTCTGGAGAATGCGAGAAATGATGAACTCTTTGTCAACAAGAACGGCAATCGCCCGCCTCAGACTGACATCGCTGAACGGCAGCGATCTCAAGTTAAAGCCCATAAAATATACAGCGCTTTTTTTACTATAAAATATCCGGATGTCCTTCTGCTGCTTTAAGTCATCGATATATCCGGGCTGAATTCCCCACCAAAACATATCGATGTTTCCTTTTTTCAGGGCCAGTACGGCGACATCCGCGGTTCCGTAAACTTTGAAAAGAAGGTCGTTCACATACGGGCCGAGAATTCGACCGCCGATCTCCTGATGAAGGCCGAAAAAATACCTGTTTTTTTGAAGATGAACATACGTGCCCCGCCCCCATTTTTCTAAGACAAACGGTCCGCATCCCATCGGTTTTTCGATTTTGTGATTGATCAGGGCTTTCAGTGGTTTTTGCTGGGTTCTGGCGCTTTGGGAAATATGTGCCCATTCTTTTTTTGATACAATCGACGACGTCAGTGTTCGGGTCAAAAATATGGCTTTCGGTGCCTCAAGATAGAACCGGACGGTTCGGTTGTCCGGAGTCTCTATTTTTTTAATAAATTTCCATGAAGAATAGTACCGGGGTATTCTAAACTCTTTTATCAAAGAAGCGGTGAAGGCCACATCAATGGATGTCACTTCCGATCCATCAGACCATCTGGCGGGTTTAAGGCGGACCGTATAGGAAATCGTTGCCGGATCATACTCTGGTTCGCCGGACGCCAGCCAGGGTATCAGACTGAGGGTTTCGGGATCCCGCAGATACAGCGGCTGATAAATTAGGGACAGGATTTTTTTGGAATTGGCATCGCTGGCCAGCCAGATGTTGAGGGTTTTCGGTTCTTCATGGAGTCCGACTTTAAGAAATCGGGCGTCCTTTTTTTCCCCACAGGACAGAACGGTTAACAGCAAACCGGAAACGATGACGGCTGTCCAGGCGGATCCGGATAATAATTTTCTGATGGGAGCGGTCAATTCCAAACTAATCGTTCTTCCCTTTCATCTCTTTGACTTTCCGTTCCACAAAATCGATGACTTTGGCTTCCAGTTTTACACGGTCCAACTTGTTGATACGGGCGATTCCCCCGGGGCTGACACAGTTGATTTCCACCAGTTTATCCCCAATCACGTCGATACCCACAAAATAAAGGCCATCTTTTATAAGACGGTCTTGGATAACCCGGCAGATTTCTTTTTCCTTCTTTGTCACGTTGTGCTTGAACACACGGGCGCCTGCATGAACGTTGGTCCTGAAGTCTCCTTTCATCGGTTTGCGTCGCATGGCGCCCAGGATCTCTCCGTTCAAAAGCAATATCCGAATATCCCCGTCTTTTTTTACGCCTTCTAAAAATTCCTGAACCATGATCGGCTCCCGTGCCGGGTAATCTTCGTATCCTTTCACATAATAGTTGATCAGTGAATTCAGATTTTCCTGGTCCCGGATACTGACCTTGATGACACCCTCCCCGCCGTAACGCTGCAACGGTTTAATCACCATGGCGCCGCCGAAATCATCGATGATCTTTTTCAACCGTTTCGGGTCTCTGGATACATGTGTCATGGGTATGATACCTGGAAAATTGAGTGCATAGAGTTTACTGTTGCCAAGAATCTGTCCATTGGTGGAATTGATCATAAAGACCCGGTCATTGACCGGTGAAAGGAACTCCATAGCCTGATAATTGAGCGGCGGGTTTTTTCTTAAAAACAGCGCATCCAGTTCGGTCACGGTTTCAAATATGAGATCATCCTTTTTCAGGCATTTTATTGCGGATCGCCAATATTTTTTCATGGTAAGGTCGGTCGGTACGGTAATATTGCGCATCCTTGCAACGACTTCGTATCCGCGGATATAGATATCATGGGGCTCAAGAAAATAGACCGTATGGCCGCGCTGATTACATTCGTACATCAGATGACTGGTGGTTTCCTTCATCGGATCAATGGGTTCCAACCGATCCATTAAAAAAGCTATTTTCATTATCAAAGCTCTACGTTAGAATATTCGCGTTTTTCTATTTTTGTGTGGAGGTTGCGGATGCGGCCGCTCAATACCTTGCAAATTTCCAGGGCTATCTGTGGATATTCCCGGACAAGTTCTTTGAACTCCTGTTTATTTAAAACCATAAATCTGGATGGTTCCTCAATCCGGATGCTAACCGATCGAACCGCATCTTCAAAGAGGGCCATCTCTCCAAAATAATCACCGGCTTTGATTCGATCGATCTCGATCTCGTTAATTTCGCCCAGATCCTTAATCACCGACACCTCTCCCTTGATCACAAGGTACATGGTGTCTCCAACGGTTCCTTCTTGAATGATGATTTCACCCGGTGTGCAATCGATTTCTTCGACGACAGAAACTGTGGCGGCAAGTTCGCTGACCGACAGGCTTTCAAATATATCGATGCCTCTCAAAAGCATAATCTTGTCCGAAATCGTGACTTCATCCGCCATGCTGTCCCCCTTCCTCCGAGTGTTGATCGATGATCCTCCGGGCCGTCCCGCGAATAAATTTATTTTCAGATGAGGCAAATTCCAGTAGGACATTATGATCGATCAGCTCAGATTCGTTATCGTGAATCAAATTCAATGTCAAGGCTGTTGTTACCCAGTCATCATCGGTGAGTAGGTGCGAAAAAAATTTTTTTTCTTCGGAATCCAATTCGATGAGATCAAAATCCTTCCTTCCGGCGTTAAGGCTTTCTTGGGGAGAAGAAATTTCCACAAGGGGCAACATTATTTTAAACAAGCGTTTGTCCACCATTTCGTCCAGGGCTTCTATTGCGTTGGAACGGTTACGGGCATCTGAAGATAATAATCCCCTGTAGATAATTTTTATTTCCCCGGATGGGTCCTGAACGGCCAGGACACGCAGAATGTTTTCGATTCTAAGCTGCATTTTTTCGTTAAAATGATCGATGAGAAGGTTTCGACAAGGGTTTTCGGGGAAAGCTTTAAGACTCACGGTATTGGCCAGGTATTGATAACTTTCCTTGACCTGATTTTGTGCGAACCGGAAAATATCCAGATCTTTGATATTCAAAGATTCCAGCAAATCGAATATGCCTTTTCTGACCTTGCGGTTGGGTATGACCAGCGATTCTACCAGGAGCTGAGTATTTTGATGCGGGGCTGTTTCAATTCTTTTTTTAGCAAGTTCGTAAATATTTTCGTCGGAATCGGCCATCATGGAAATTGTTTTTCTTAAAAGCGCATCGTTATCGATTTCAATGACTGCAAGTGCCGCCTGACGCACCTTCTTCGCACTGTTTGACAGATAGGGCAGGGCCCGATCATTGAGTTCTGTGGCCCCAAGGGCATAAAGGACATTTAAAATATCCGGCAAAACCGGCTCATTTTCTTTATTTGCCAGCATCTTTTCGAGACGGTCGCAAAAAGAGATGTCCTCTGATCCGCCGGCAGCAATGATGCCTGCCTTCCTCTGTGCCAAATCCTCTGAATGGAGCCAGGAAGCGATGGTCGAACTGTATTTTTCCGGTGTTCGGTGATAGAGTCCTATGAGTGCATGGGCTTTAATTTCAGAATGTTTACTGCTAAGAAAGGGGGCATAATCGAATACGGCAGAAGATTCAGCATCGAGCCGGTTTACAGCTTTAACAGCGGCTGCGATAATATCCGGATTTTTTTCAGATGCTGCCAGGTCCACCAACATATCAGCGGCCTTTTTCCCGGCCTTCGGAGACAGAAAATCCAAAAGATCTGCCCGGACGCCGCCCTTCTGATGTTTCAGGGCGGTCAAAAGATGTTGGTCAAGATTTTTTATTTTTAAAGATTTAAGCAGGCGGGCATACCAAAGGGAGCGATTTCCGCGGGCGTCGAGAAACGCTTCGACCAGCTGTGACTCTATTTTCCCCCCGCTGAAAATTTGTTCCATGTCCGTTTCCTCCAGGGCCTTCAAATCGAACATGTCGTTTGATATGAGGTCGAGAAGTATTTTTGAATATTTCCTTTTCAACGCAAAGACCGAGGCAAGCCATGCAGCTGCAAATGGGATGGCGACCAGGGACAAATATCTGGGCTGGAACAGTTTTCCAGAAATTAATATCATACCCGATCCCATGAGCAATGCGACCCGCACCACCGTGCCGCTGAGAAAGGGCCTTAAAATAGAACGCAAGGATGTTGGAATCAGCCCCATCAAGATATTTCTTGCAGGGTTATTGATGGTTGTTTTCAAAATCATGGTGGACATCCGGGCATACATGGCCGAAAATATGTCGAACCTGAACAAAAAGGCCAGAAACGCCAAAATATAATTGGCGGGATGAAACATCAATGCCACCGGCAGCCCCCAACGACCGTATATGCGGCCGACAAACAAAAGAATAACCAGGCTGATGGCGTTTAGAGACCCGCGAAACACGCCGAAAAAATGTATCATACCCGATTCGGTGGCATACTGTGCATTCACCGCAAAGTTGAATTGATAATTCATTATGGGAATGATGACGTTGGGAAGAAAGGTCAATAAAATTAAAATCTTGATCAGTGAAGACTCCTTCATCAAAGGGATGATTTTTTTGAATTCCCCAATGATGTTGCTCCGGGACTTCGATTTTTTGGTTTTTGCATCACTAAATAATAGTGTGGGATAAGCTTTTCCCATTTGTCTGACGACAACAGCCCCGATCAGGGTGGTACCCATGTAGAAAAACAGAAGGTTGTCGAGTGTAATGGCCTTTGCCAGAAACGGTGTGCCGAAACTGCCGAGCATTGTACCGATGACGCCGCCCGCTGTAATCAGAGGGAAAAGTCGTTTGGACTGTCTTGTATTGAAAAGATCGTTGGCCATGTTCCAGAACAAAAGCCCAAGTAAAGCCTCATACTGGGCTTTTAGCATAAATAGCGCCGGATAGATCAGATCAAAGCCAAAAGGGATTAATAACCGTATTCCTCCCACTGAAAGGCCGCAGAATACAAAAAGGTAAGATAAAATACGTGCGCCCGGAACTCTACCCATGATTCCGGTCAACACCCCCATAAGAAAAAAGAGGGCGATTGAATTGAGCATGTATACAATGGGGAGGTATTCGACACCGAAACGTTTTAGAAAAGTGGTTTCGGCATAATTGTTAAGGATGACGTTAGAGCTGCGCAAAAGGAAAAACAGAAGAAATATCCACAAGAACAGGTGGATTTCATCCTCAAAAATCTTTAGCCATTTGCCAACAAATTTCACCATTACCGAACATCCCTGACCAGTCTGAAGCCGGTGGTTCTGTACCGGGTCGCCGGATGTCCAAAGGAGCGGTTGGCCGACCGGCATGAGTGACCGTGTTTAAACCAGCTCCCGCCACGGCGTATCCGCATGGTTCCTGAATCCGGGCCTTTGGGATCGGTTGCCGGATTTTTTTTGTAATCTCCGAACCAGTCCACACACCATTCCCAAACATTGCCGTGCATATCATACAAGCCCCAGGGGTTGGGTTGGTAGCTTTTGACCGGAGCCGGCTCATCGATCTGTAATTTTAGAGATTGAATATACAGCTGGCAAACATCATGTTTGATACTGTTGTTTCCATACATGGCCTTTTCACAATCGATGGTGTCCCCCCAGATAAAAGCGGTTTGGGTGCCGGCCCTGGCGGCGTATTCCCATTCCGCCTCTGTGGGGAGTCGATATTTTTCCTCGGCCAGCCGGTTGAGGCGTTTTATGAATTCCATGCAGTCAAACCAAGAGACCTGGGTAACCGGCATGTTATCAGAACCTTTTCGGCGTACCAATAACCGCTTTCCCATAAGGGAGCGCCATTGTTTTAACGTAACTTCGGTGGTCTGAATGTAGAATGGCCTGCTGATGGAAACCCGGTGCTGGACTTCAGAGCTGCCTCGAAAGGGTTCATCCGGAGGGCTGCCCATGGTGAACGTCCCTGATGGTATCAGGATAAATTCCATCCCCAAAGAATTGGAAAATTTATTTTCGAAAGCAAAAACAGAAACAGAAAAGAAGATGCTGCTCAAAACAAGTAAAAGGCATACGCAAAAGCTTGAAAAGTTTTTCAACGTTGTGGATATTCTGCTCATTGCAACACCATAAATTATTTTTAGTCAATTTTTTCGTGCCGCTTAATTAAGAATTTTCAATGTTTATTAATTTTTTCCGTTTAAGTCAAACAGTTTTGCGTAGACACCGGAGTGAAACGGGGAAGCGCACCCTCTGAACACGTACATCATCTGTTTCATCAGATGACGGTCATCTCTTATTTTTCTTGCGTTTTTCACAATTTTTGGTGATATTTCATTTAACCTGATGGTATGGAAGCCGTTTCAATAACTCCCATTTGTTTCCTGTAGAAAGGTCTGGAGAATTTAGATTATGAAAACCTTGGCCGGCAAGTTTTTTATTTTTATTATCATCCCGGTGGTATTCATATCGTCGGCATTGTCGCTTTCAAGCTATCTGCTGGTGCATAACCTTCTGATCAATCAGATGAAAGAATCCGGTCGAAATTTCCTCCGGGCTTCTGCCGAGGGGGTCTCAACCAGAATCGCTCGGATTCAAACCACACTTAAAATTATGGCAATCACCGAAAATTTGGGTGCGGAAAATGAATTTCAACAACACCGTTTGTTTGTCGAGGCCAAAAAACAGTTGGGCGGAGCAGTGACGTCGGTGTTCATGGGATTTCCTGATGGAAGGTTTATTCGGGCAAAAACTTCACCGCTTCCCATGGATTACGATCCCCGCGCAAGACCATGGTATCTTGAGGCCTTGCGACTGCCGGCCGGCGTTAGGGATGGTATCACAGAGCCTTATTTGGATGCCAGCACCCAACGTCCAACATTAACCTTATATCAGAAAGTTCTCAATTCTACCGGCGGACTCATGGGTGTTCTCGGAGTGGATGTAGATATTGCTTTAGCCTCTCGGAGCCTGATGGCTAACTTTCCTGTCCTTGAAGGTGGAGATAATATATTGGTAGACGCCAACGCCATCGTCTTACTCCATCCGGACAAAGTGATGATTGGGTCGGATATTGCTGTCACCGGAGAAGAATTATATAAACAACTATCCGAAGATATTAAACAAACGAAAATTCAACACAAACAATATATAGGCAAACTTTCGAACGAGAAGCGGTATATGGGATTTTATCGCGTTAATGGCGCCCCCATTTACTTTGTATTAAGTGTACCGGCGAAGACGGTCTTAAAACCTCTCCATCAGTTAACGCTTAAGATGGCTGCACTGAATATTTCGCTGATCATGGCACTCTTACTTTTGTTAGTTGTGGTCACCCGACGTATTTCACGACCCATTATTGACCTGTTGAACTCAGCGGTTCAAGTGACCGAAGAGGGGCCTTACCGTGATTCAATGGAAGTAAAAAGTCATGATGAGATTGGGCAATTAACCGCAGCATTCAATGAAATGATGGAAGGATTGCGTCAGAGGGACTTCATCCGGGACACCTTCGGCCGGTATGTCACCAAAGAAGTGGTGGAAGAACTTTTGGACACATCGGACGGTCTTGAATTGGGCGGTGAAATCAGAGAAGTAACGATTATGCTCAGCGATCTGAGGGGGTTCACCCCCCTTTGTGAACATTTAAATCCCGATCAGGTCATTGAAGTTCTAAACGGTTATTTAAGCCGAATGTCCAAAATTATCGGCCAATACAAAGGCACCATCAATGAATTTATTGGCGATGCCATTCTGACGTTTTTCGGTGCACCGATTAAATATGGTGACAGCCCGGCTCGGGCAGTGGCTTGTGCGTTGGCCATGCAGCTGGCCATGGAAGAGGTAAACAGCGAAAACAGCGAGAGGGGACTCCCCTCGCTTTTCATGGGCATCGGCATCAACACCGGTGAGGTCATCGTCGGAAATATCGGGAGCAAAGAACGCGCCAAATATGGCGTCGTTGGACACAATATCAATTTGGCATCACGGGTGGAGGGGGCTACATTAGGGGGCCAGGTTCTGATTACCCCGTCTACTTACGAACAGGTCAAGGATATAGTGATCGTTCGCGGGGTCCGGCCGGTAAGGTTTAAGGGCGTGGAAGAAGATATCGATCTCTATGATGTGATCGGTATTAAAGAGCCCTATAATTTAGCATTACCGGACCGGGTCGAATATACAGAACCTTTGAAAAAACCGATTCCGGTTATCTTGCATAAAATGCATGGTAAAAAGATGGGATCATCCGGGTTGAGTGCAGAACTGACGCATTTTTCAACCCAGTGGGCAACGGTGATTGTTGCCGAAGAAATCGCCCCTCTGCAGGAGGTTCGGATCGATTTTACCGGTGATGAGGATGAAAATAGGATTTATTTGTATGCAAAAGTCGCCACCGTAACCCGCCGGGCCGACCGCTATTCGCATTCAACACAAATCACTTACCTCACCCCCATGGTAACCGAGTTTGTCAACGGTTTTTCGTGAAACTGGGGGCTTCTTTTTGAAATTATTAATCAGAAAGGTGAAAATATGGGCATGAATATAGGCATCATTACCGCCGAAGGCTATGAATACCCGCCCACAAAGCGGTTGTCAGAAGCGGCGGCTCAAAGAGGTCATCGTTTGATTGTGGTGGATTCGCTACAGGTTTGGGCGATTTTGGAGCGCGGTGATCTCGGCATGGTGGGGATTCCGAATATTGGGATCTTGGACGTTGTATTGCCGCGGCAGGGTTCCACCGTAAATGATTCCAGTCTGGCCCTGATCCCCCATCTTCGCCATATGGGAATTCCCCTGGTCAATAATCTGGATGCCATCCGCCTTGCAAAAGATCAATTTCTCACCCTTCAGGCGTTGTCTGCCGCTCAGTTGCCGATTCCGGATACAGGCCTCATCAACTCCTATGAGGGATTTCAATCCGTTTTGGCCCGATGGGGAGGGTATCCGGTGGTCGTTAAACAGGTCAGCGGCCGTGTGGGAGAGGGGGTCTTTCTGGTTGACACGGAACACAAAGCAAGGTTGATCCTTCATAATAATCTTGAGCCCAGCAAAGGCATGTTGGTACAAAAATTTATTCCTCCCGAAAACCGCCAGGATGTACGCGTTTTGGTCGTCGGCGGCGTTGTCGTCGGAGCCATGAAACTCAAGCCTAAGGCAGGAGACTTCAGGGCCAATTTTCATTTAAGCAAGAAAAGCTGGCCTGTGGATCTTGCAACCGAGTGGGAGAATATTTCGTTGAAGGCTGCAGATGCTCTGGGCCTTGAAATCGCCGGAGTCGACTTAATTGTAGACCCATATGGAAAGGTCTGGGTTATCGAGGTCAACTATACGCCTGGATTCACCGGCCTGGAAGCAGCCACCGGCCTGGACATCGCCGGCCGAATCATAGATTACGTTGCTGAAACCTATGGATAATCATCGTTATTTAAATTGAATTTTGAGCTTTTTTTGACAAAATTTTTTCAATTCTGCCACTAAGGCACGAAGATAGAATAATAAATATATTCTTTGTGCCTGCCCGCCATCGGCTTCGCCTTAGGCGAGGCGGGCGGGTCTTGGTGCCTTAGTAGCAAATATTTTGGGTTCCGGTTTGGCCGGTAAAGGGTACATCATGTCTGAGATTTATTTCTCTAATTATCAATTGGAAGAAGATACCCACTATTTTTTGTATATCGGATCCATAAAAAATTACGGGCCAAACATTTTTCTTAAAGAAGCACTTTCTAAAATTTACAACCGAAAGATCGATTTTATTTCCATCGTCCAGGATGTTTTGGCCCAATACACCTATCCTAACCTGATGGTTATCAATCCGCGGGTGGATGAATTTTCGCGCAAACATGGTCGAAAAGGAAGCTGTAGAATACCGACCAAAATATTCTTGTCCAGCGTCTCGAGCAATCGTCACGTTAGAAAATTGGTTCAAAATTTACTTGAGCGGCAGAAAAAACTATATATCTATATGTACCAGAGCATGCCGGAAATGAACTTGGACCGATTGCCCGGTGTTTCCATAATTGGTCCTGACAGCAAAATATCCGACCGACTGAACAGCAAGATATTCCAGTACGAGGCCTGTAAAAATCTTCTCCCCATGGTGGACTATCGAATTTGCAACGGGTTGGACGAACTTCTAAAAACAACGGATCAACTCTGGTCAAACTGGACGGAAGGTATTTTTGTCAGCGAGGAATACAGCTCCGGGGGATTGAAAAGCATCGTTGCATACCGTCGTGACGATATTCTTGAAAGATTTAAGGATCAAAAACCAAACTATCTCATCAGTCGATTCATCCCCCACGACCATGACCCCACGGTTCTGGGTGTGGTGGCCAATGAAAATGATATTTATATCGCAGGCGTTGCGGATCAGTTCATAGAACACGGTACTCAGTTCGTCGGTTCCATCTTCCCGACGATACTTAAAAAAGGGTGTGTGTCCAAACTTGAAAAATATACACGCAAGATCGGCAAATGGCTGGCCCGGGAAGGTTTTCGCGGTATGTTCGGTTGCGATTACCTGGTGGACCCAAGGGGACGCATTTTCTTTCTTGAAGTGAATGCCCGCAAACAGGGAACCGCCATGGAGTTTTGCTGTGTTCTTGAAAATAACTTGCCCAAAGGATCGGCCATGCTTCCGGAACTGGAGTATTATGCCGTTCAAAAAGAGAGATTTCCGAAAAATACCCAAGAGATGTTAGAAAATCCAAATAGCATCCACTGGGGAACGTACAATTACAAAAACCATCATTCGGTGAACACCTGCGCGACGATTCCGCATAACCGTCAAGAACGTGAATCTTTTAAAAAAATTGCAGAAAACCAGCTGAAAAAAGATGTTTTAATTATGGATCATGTCGGCGGCGGTTTTATGGTGGCAGAAGGCTCCTTTTTTGCCCGTATTGTTGCCTTGGGAAAGGATCGCTCGAGTGTTATAGAAGGCCTTGAACAGGCAAAAAAGACCATTGAATCGACTATCGGAGAATAATCATTAAAAAAAGGAAAAACGACTCGACATGTATTTGTTGGAGGATTACAACTATAATCTCCCCGAAGCGCTCATTGCTCAAAATCCGGTGGCACAGCGTGACCGATCAAGACTTTTGTTTGTGGATCGGAAAACCAGGATGCTGGGGCATCACCGCTTTTTCGATGTTTGCGATCTCTTAACCCCTTCAGACGTTCTGGTTGTCAATAACACAGCGGTCATTCCGGCAAGACTGGTCGGCCAAAAGGAGACCGGCGGCAGGGCCGAAGTTCTTGTTTTAGGCTATCCGGACGGCGGCAAAGACCGGATGGATACGGGTGAATTTATTTGCCGGTGCATGATAAAAACATCCAAAAGGCCGAAAGACGGTGCCACATTATTTTTTGATCAGGGATTAACGGCAAAAATTATCGACTTTAAAGACGGAATTTATCGGGTAAAATTTTTATACAACGGCCGCTTTGAAACACTCCTCGACCGGATCGGACGCATCCCTTTGCCACCCTATATCAAAAGGAGCGATAGCAAGGATGACAGGACATTTTATCAGACCGTCTATGCTTCACAAAAGGGCGCCGTTGCCGCACCCACGGCAGGTCTTCATTTTTCTGAAAGCCTTCTTGAAAAACTCAGAAAAAAAGGGGTGAAGATTGTTGCAATTACCCTTCACGTAAGTTACGGTACTTTTTTGCCCGTAAGGGTGTCCGATATTAGAGACCATCGCATCCATTCTGAATGGTATTTTATCGGCAAACAGACGGCGGATGTCATCAACCGCGAAAAAGCAAAGGGAAACAGAATTGTGGCCGTCGGCACGACATGCGTGCGTACACTCGAATACGCATCGAACCAGAGCGGGGTTGTTGCGCATGGCAGCGGAAACTGCGATCTTTTCATATACCCCGGTTACGGGTTCAACGTTGTCGATGCAATGATTACAAATTTTCATCTGCCAAAATCGACACTGCTGATGCTTGTATCGGCGTTTGCAGGTCGCGAAACGGTTTTGAAGGCCTACGAAGCCGCCATAAGGGAAAGGTACAGATTTTTCAGTTACGGGGATGCGATGTTGATCGTATAGATACTATGTTCAATTTCGAGGTAATTTCCAAATCCACCACAACACGGGCCAGGGCGGGGCGTTTGCAGACCGCTCACGGTGAAGTAAAGACGCCGGTTTTCATGCCGGTGGGAACCCTGGCCACGGTTAAATCTTTGACCCCCGAAGAACTTTTGGACTGTGGTGCCCAGATCATCCTCGGAAATACGTATCACCTTTATCTCAGGCCGGGCTGTGAAGTGATCCGCAATTTTAACGGCCTCCACGGTTTTATGCATTGGGGAGGTCCTATTTTGACGGACAGCGGCGGCTTTCAGATTTTTTCCCTTGCAAAGCTAAGAAAAATTACCGAAGAAGGCGCCTTGTTCCAGTCACATATTGACGGGTCGCAGCATATGTTAACCCCTGAAAAATCAGTGGAAGTTCAGCTCTGCCTAGGATCTGACATCATTATGTGCCTTGATGAGTGCATAAAATACCCCACCGGACGGGATGCGGCGAAAAAAGCACTCCAGCTGACCACACAATGGGCAAAAAGGTGCAAAGCTGCACTTGGAAAGGAGAAAAACGCCCTGTTTGGTATTGTTCAGGGCGGTATGTTCAAAGATTTGCGAGAAACTTCAGCCCATGCACTGATGGACATCGGTTTTAGCGGATATGCCGTCGGCGGGCTGAGCGTTGGAGAACCCAAAGATATCATGCTCGAAATTGCCGGTTTTACCCTTCCGATCCTCGATGACACGAAACCGAAATATATCATGGGCGTCGGAACCCCCGAGGATCTCGTAGAACTCGTTGCCCTTGGTGGTGATATGTTCGACTGTGTCCTTCCCACCCGGAATGCAAGAAACGGCAAGATGTTTACAAAATTCGGTGCCATAAATATCTGTAACTCACGTTTCAAGAATGACACAGAACCGATAGACTCAGGTTGTACATGTTATACCTGTCAAAATTATTCCAGGGCTTATCTGCGGCATCTTTATATGGCCAAAGAACTGCTGGCGTATCGTCTCAACACCATCCACAACATTCATTACTATACGCGCCTGATGCAGAATATGCGAACCGCCATAAGCCAAGACAAATTCGAGGCGTTCAAAAAAGATTTTTATGAAAACCAGCGGCCCTGAAACTTACTGCAGGGCGCTTCAAAATTTTCACACAAAGAGCTTGCAAATTTTTTTATAACATTTATATACTGAAAAGGTTGAGCAAGCCATAGGATTTTTTGATAATTATTGGATATGATCCTTTTTTTAGGCCCACTTATACACGAGTTTTGTCCACCCCTTCAAGGTCGAGACGTTTGGTAACCGGATCGGCTGTTTGCGCACTGTTTTCTCAGGGGGTGTGAAGCTCGGGTTCTTATATAATTTCCGAGAAATCAATATAAGGGTTCAACATGACCATCGCCAAGCATATCAAAACCACAATATCCGGATCTTCCTGGATCCGTAAAATGTTTGAAGAAGGTTCACGCCTCAAAGCAGAGCACGGGGCTGAAAATGTGTTTGATTTCAGTCTCGGCAATCCCAATCTGAAACCTCCGGAAAAATTTCGTGCGGCCCTCGACGCCGCCGTCGTGTCTTCAATTGCGGAGGGCCATGGATATATGCCGAATATGGGTTATCCGCATGTTCGCAAGTCTGTGGCGGATTTTCTTTGCAGGGAGGAACAGGTTCAGGTTTCGGAAAATGATGTGATCATGACCTGTGGCGCTGCAGGCGCCCTGAACGTTATCCTGAAAGCAATTCTCGATCCCGGCGACGAAGTTATTACGCCGGCGCCCTATTTCGTCGAATATACATATTACACGGAAAATCATGGCGGAAGTCTAAGAACCGTTCCGACCAAACCCGATTTTACCCTGGATATCGGGGCGATTTCTGCTGTTATTACCGAAAAGACAAAGGCCGTGCTTATCAATTCCCCCAACAATCCCACCGGTCAGGTGTATTCAAAAGAGAGCCTCGATGAACTCGGAACGCTTTTAAGAGAAAAAGGGGAAAAATTGAACCGGACCCTATATCTCATTGCGGACGAACCCTACCGTAAGATCGTTTATGATGGTTATAAAGTGCCCAGCATCTTTAACAGTTATCGTGAGAGCATCATTGCCACCTCATATTCTAAAGACATTTCGATTCCCGGTGAGCGAATCGGCTATCTGGCGATCAATCCCGAAGCGTCATTTAAGGGGGAACTGATAGAAGGCATGGCGCTGACCAATAGAATACTGGGGTTTGTCAATGCACCGGGCCTGATGCAGCGGGTTGTCGCATCCCTTCAAGGGGCGAGTGTGGACATTTCCGTTTATGCCCGAAAAAGAGACCTTTTGTGCCATGGCCTTGCAGATTGCGGATACGATTTCGTCAAACCCTCGGGTGCTTTTTATCTTTTTCCGAAAGCGCCGATTTCCGATGATGTAAAGTTCGTAAAGGCCCTTCAGGAGGAACTGATTCTTGTGGTGCCCGGAAGCGGTTTTGGCGGACCCGGCTATTTTAGAATTGCGTTTTGCGTGGACGATCCTACCATAATAAATGCCATGCCGGGGTTTAAGCGTGTAATGGAAAAATTTAGATAAATTGAAAGGAGATGAGCTCGTAAAAAATCTGATTTTGCTCGCTCCGCAAGCAATTTTGGGAGTCATGACTCGCAAAATTACTCGATGTCGCTGACAAAAGACTTTTTACCAAGCCGTCAAAGGAGGTTTTTATGAAAATATTAAAGATAGACCATATCGGAATAGCGGTAAACAGCATCGAAGATGGTAAAAATTTATGGACGGATGCCCTCGGGCTTGCCTTCGAAGGTACCGAGACCGTAGAAGAGCAGAAAGTCACCACAGCCTTCTTCCCGGTGGGAGAAAGCGAAGTGGAGCTTCTGGAATCAACGGCGCCTGACGGACCGGTTGCCAAGTTCCTCGAGAAAAAAGGGGCAGGGGTCCATCATGTCGCTTTCCGTGTAGAGAATATTGAAGAAGCCCTGGCAGAGTTAAAGGAAAAAGGGATACGTCTTATTGATGAAAAACCGAGAAAAGGTGCAGGCGGCGCAAAGATTGCTTTTTTACACCCCAAAGCGACCAACGGCGTTCTGGTAGAATTGTGTGAAAAGTGATCAGCGTTTAACGATTTTTTAAAAAGTAAGAAAAGGAGAATCCCATGTCTGAACATCCTGATTTGCAGAAATGGAAAGATCTTGCCGCCAAGCAACTCAGAGGAAGGCCCCTTGAAGATTTGAACTGGAAGACCCCTGAGGGAATTCTGGTCAAACCCCTCTATACCGAAGAAGACCTTAAAGGGATGGAACATGTGAACACCCTTCCGGGTTTTTCACCGTATGTAAGGGGCCCCATGGGCACCATGTACGCCGGGAGGCCCTGGACCGTCCGCCAGTATGCGGGCTTTGCCACAGCCAAAGAATCGAATGAATTTTACAGGAAAAACGTGGCCGCCGGTCAGACCGGACTTTCGGTGGCCTTTGATCTTGCAACCCACAGAGGGTATGATTCGGACCATCCGAGGGTTGTTGGAGATATCGGTAAAGCCGGTGTGGCTGTGGATTCCGTGGAGGATATGAAGATCCTTTTCGATCAGATTCCGTTGGACAAGATAACGGTTTCAATGACGATGAATGGGGCGGTTCTGCCGATCATGGCCGGGTACATCGTTGCGGCGGAAGAGCAGGGCGTAAAGCTTGAGCAGCTGGGTGGAACCATTCAGAACGACGTTTTAAAGGAATACCTGACCCGAAACACCTACATTTATCCACCTGAACCGTCTATGCGGATCGTGTCCGACATTATCGGATACTGTTCCAAAAACATGCCCAGATACAATACGGTCAGTATCAGCGGTTATCACATGATGGAAGCCGGGGCCGACTCTGTTCTTCAGACGGCATTTACCCTTGCGGACGGGCTTGAATATGTTAAGGCCGCCCTGGCCGCAGGGCTGGATATCGATGGGTTTGCGCCGAGGCTTTCGTTTTTCTTTGGCGTTGGCATGAATTTTTTCATGGAAATCGCTATGTTGAGAGCTGCCCGTTTTTTGTGGCACGAAATCATGAGCCGGTTTAATCCCAAAAACCCCAAATCACTCATGTTGCGAACCCATGTCCAGACATCAGGCTGGAGCCTGACCGCCCAAGACCCGTATAACAACATCATTCGAACCACCCTGGAGGCGATGGCCGCAGCGTTGGGCGGAACCCAGTCTCTGCATACCAATTCCTTTGACGAGGCTGTGGGTCTGCCCACCGAATTTTCCGCCAGAATTGCCAGGAATACCCAGATAATCATTCAGGAAGAGTCTCAAATCTGCCATGTGGTCGATCCATTGGGCGGTTCTTATTATGTAGAGGCATTGACCGACGGAATCATTAAAGCCGCCAGAAAAATTATCGAAGAGGTCGAGGAAATTGGTGGAATGGCCAAAGCCATTGAAACCGGTATGCCGAAGATGCGAATAGAAGAAGCGGCAGCCAGGAAACAGGCCCGCATCGACCAGGGGAAAGATGTCATTGTGGGTGTCAACAAATATCAAATAGAAGAAGAGCCGCTGAAAGATATTCTCGAGGTTTCAGATGCCGTTCGAGGCGAACAGACCGCAAGGTTAAAGGAGATAAAAAGAAAACGGAGTGAAGATGACGTCCGAAGAACACTGGAGGCCATAACCCATGCCGCCGATTCCGGGGGGAATCTCTTGGAAGCCTGTATTCCCGCCGTACGGGCACGTGCGACTGTCGGCGAAATTTCAGATGCAATGGAAAAGGTCTTCAACCGGTTCGTGGCTACGACCCAGTGTATATCCGGAGCATATGCCGAAGAATATTCCGACAGCGAAATCTTTAAATCCATACGTAAGAGAACCGATGAATTTCAGGAAAAGAACGGACGAAGACCTCGGATATTGGTAACCAAGATGGGACAGGACGGTCATGACCGAGGGATAAAGGTAATTGCCACGGCATTCGCTGATCTCGGGTTTGACGTGGACATTGGCCCCATGTTCCAGACTCCGGAAGAAGCAGCCCAGATGGCGGTTGAGAACGATGTGCATGTTGTGGGTGTGTCGAGCCTTGCCGCAGGGCACAAGGCCCTGGTGCCTCAGCTTATCGAGTTTCTCAAAGAAAAAGGCGGTGAAGAAATTAATGTGGTTGTGGGAGGCGTCATTCCTCCGGCGGATTACGACTTCCTGTATCAAGCCGGAGCAAAGGGTGTATTCGGGCCTGGAACCGTCGTCACCGATTCGGCAAACAAGGTTTTGAATGTTCTTGAGCAACAAAAATGATATCCGATGATCCCCAATTTTATGTCCAAGGGGTACTGAAGTGCGATCGGCGCGTGCTTGCAAAGACCATTACCTTAATTGAAAGTTCTCTTCGTGCGCATCAAGACTTGGCTCGGACGATTATCGATCTGCTGCTTCCATACACCGGCAAGGCGATACGCCTTGGGATTACGGGCGTGCCGGGTGTAGGAAAAAGCACGTTCATCGAAAGCTTTGGCACAATGCTTGTAAAAAAGGGGCATCGTGTGGCAGTGCTTGCCGTTGATCCAAGCAGTAAAAGGAGCGGCGGAAGCGTACTCGCAGATAAAACACGCATGGAGAAGTTGTCGATTGAGGAAAATGCATTTATCCGGCCATCGCCTTCGGGGGGAACGTTGGGTGGTGTTGCAAGAAAAACCCGGGAGACAATGATTGTTTGTGAAGCCGCCGGTTTTGATGTTATGATTGTTGAAACCGTGGGTGTCGGCCAGTCTGAAACCACCGTCGCCTCCATGGTCGATTTTTTTCTGCTGCTGATGATTTCAGGCGCAGGCGATGAACTTCAAGGAATAAAAAAGGGTGTTCTTGAACTGGCGGATGCCGTTGCCGTTAACAAAGCAGACGGAGACAATGTTGAAAGGGCGGAAATGGCTAGAAAACAGTATGAAACATCGCTTCATTTTTTAGCACCTTCTTCGCCCAATTGGACACCGCCGGTGTTGACCTGCAGCGCCATAGAAATGACCGGGATTGATAAAATTTGGGAGTCCGTGTTGGCGCATCACAAAAGACTTACGCTTACCGGAGAGCTCCAGGCCAACCGAAAAAAACAGGCAGTGGACTGGATGTGGTCCCTTGTAAAAGAAGGGTTGAAAGAACGTTTTTATCAAAATCCAGAAGTAAAAAAGTTGCTTCCAGAGATTATAATGGAAGTAGAGAGTGGTAAGACTGCATCCACATTGGCTGCAGCCCGCTTGCTTTTTTTTGCTTGACAATAACCCTTCTGTGTAGAATCAAAAGAGATGGTATAATCAAGGAAAGGAGGATTGCAAAATGGCAGTTAAAATAATCATTAAGCGGATAGTGCCGCAGAACAAGGCTGAAGCCTTAAAGCCTCTTCTTCAGAAACTTAGAAATCTGGCCATGCAACAACCCGGTTACATTTCCGGAGAAACATTCAAGAGAGTCGACCGTCCCGGCGAGAGTCTGGTGGTGAGCACGTGGCAGTCCATGGACGACTGGCGGAAATGGGTGCTTGCCGACGAGAGACGGGGGACCCAGGATAAAATTGATTATCTGCTGGGAGAAAAGACCGATTATGAAGTCTATACATATGATTGAAGAGTGAACCTTGGAATAAATTTACCGGGTCACTCGACAGAAAACGTTGATTGTCAAAAGGCATTCCATTGCAATCCCATATTTGATTTTAGGAAGAGGCGTTTTTTTGACCGGATGCATCTTTTCGAATTTGGAAGTAAAAAAGGTCAATATCAAGAAATGAAAGGAATTTTGTAATGGGTATTATTGCAGATAAAATTAAGGATCTAAAAGAACGCGAGGCGAAGATCCTGGAGATGGGCGGCGAAAAAGCGGTTGCCAAACAGAAAGAAAAAGGGAAACTGACCGCCCGGGAACGACTGGACATCTTTTTTGATTCAGGCACATTTCGGGAAATCGACATGTTTGTGAGTCACCGGTGTGTAAATTTCGGCATGGAAAAGATTGATATTCCGTCCGACGGGGTTATAACCGGCCATGGTTTTGTGGAAGGACGGCCGGTTTTTGCCTTTGCCCAGGATTTTACGTCCAGAGCCGGCAGTTTAGGCGAAATGCATTCAAAAAAGATTTGCAAGATTATGGATATGGCGCTCAAGGCCGGGGTTCCGTTTGTGGGCATGAACGATTCCGGTGGGGCAAGGATCCAGGAAGGTGTTGATTCCCTTTCCGGATACGGCCAGATTTTTTACCGAAATTCCATGGCTTCGGGTGTCATTCCCCAGATTTCAGCGATTATGGGGCCGACAGCCGGGGGAGCGGTCTATTCGCCGGCCATGACGGACTGGGTTTTTATGGTCAAAAATACCAGCTATATGTTTATTACCGGACCGGATGTTATAAAATCCGTAACCGGTGAGATAATCACCTTTGAGGAACTCGGCGGTGCCATGGCCCACAACGAAAAGAGCGGCGTGTCGCATTTTGCCTGCGAAAGCGATGAGGACGCCATCCATCAGATCAAAAGGCTTCTCTCTTATCTGCCCTCAAACAACATGGAAGATCCGCCCAACGTCGATACCGGTGACAATCCCCGGCGCACCGATCCGGCATTGGACACCATTATTCCGGACAACCCCAGCCAATCTTATGATATGAAGGATATCATCCGTTTAATTGTGGACAATGGTGATTTTTTCGAGCCCCATGAGTACTTTGCCCGGAATATCATCGTCTGCCTGGCACGGCTGAACGGGAGAAGTGTCGGGATTATCGCCAATCAGCCTCAGGTTCTTGCCGGGTGTCTGGACATCAATGCTTCGGACAAGGCCACCCGTTTTATCCGTTTTTGTGATGCCTTTAATATTCCGATGCTGACCATAGCGGATGTCCCCGGGTACCTTCCCGGGAGTGAGCAGGAATGGGGCGGGATTATCCGCCACGGCGCAAAGCTTCTCTGGTGCTATTCAGAGGCAACCGTTCCCAAAATACTTCTGGTTACGCGAAAGGACTACGGCGGATCCTATCTTGCCATGTGTTCTAAAGATTTAGGTGCTGACATGGCTTTTGCCTGGCCCGGTTCGGAGATAGCGGTGATGGGCGCTGCAGGGGCGTGCAATGTCATTCATCGGAGGGCCATCAAAGGCGCCGAGGATCCCGAGGCCAAGCGCAAGGAGCTGATCAGTGAATACGAGGAACTCTTTTCAAATCCATACTGTGCCGCCAGCCGGGGTTTTGTGGATGCCGTCATTGTTCCGAGCCAGACGCGGCCGCGCCTCATCGATGCTTTGGAGATCATGTGCAGCAAACGGGAGACCCTTCCGCCGAAGAAACATGGGAATATACCGATGTAATTAACCGCTGAATATTGACGATTTAGGCTTTAGGAGCTTTTTTTTAAATATCCAATATTTCATCGTCAATGGAGAATGTTGAAACTATGGAAGAACTTAAGAAGATCGCAGCCGCAAAAGCTGCAGTGTTGAACTATATCATAACAGAGGAAGAGGCGATCTGTATTCAGTCTATGGCCGCGCCTGGGGTTAAGCCGGCTCCGGTTCCATCTGCTGCTGCGCCGGTGAGACTTTGGGGCGCCAGCGGCCGACAGGCCCAGATGCAGATGCGCAACTTGATGCAGATGAGAACCTTTAAATAAGATCGTTTCACGATTTTATTTAAAGCGGTGTTGCGGCGTTTAAATAGGAAAAAAAATATTTATAAGAGGAGAACCTTAAAATGAGTGATCACAATCAGGTGAAAATAACGACTATGGATTACAGCAAGGACAGGCCGGCGGCTGAAAATCCCGTTAAGATACAGGACCTGACCCTGCGCGACGGCCATCAGTCTCTGTTTGCCACCCGGGGGCGGACCGAGGATATGATTCCGGTTGCCGAAAAAATGGACGAGGTCGGGTTTTGGGCCGTAGAAACATGGGGCGGCGCCACCTTTGATACCATGCACCGGTTTTTAAATGAGGATCCGTGGGAAAGGCTCCGGACATTAAAACGGTATATGACCAAGACGCCGTTTTCCATGCTTTTAAGAGCACAAAACCTTGTGGGCTACAGAAATTATGCCGATGATCTTGCCCGGGCATTTGTGGAGCGGACAGCTGAAAACGGCCTGGATATTTTCCGGACATTTGATGCCCTGAACGACTATCGTAACTTCGAAACAGTGGTTCGTGTTATCAAGGAATGCGGGAAACATTTTCAGGGGTGTATCTGCTATACCATGACTGAACCGCGGTTGGGGGGCGACGTTTACAATATCGACTACTATGTCAAAAAAGCCAAGGATCTCGAGGCCATGGGGGCCGACAGCATCTGCCTCAAGGATATGGCGGGCCTGATTGCCCCCTATGATGCGTATGAAATTATCAAGGCTTTAAAGGCGACAGTGAAACCTCCCATTCATCTTCACAGCCATTTTACGTCCGGGATGTCTCCCATGAGTCATTTGAAGGCCATCGAGGCCGGCGTCGATATCATCGACACCTGCATGTCGCCGTATGCCTACCGAACATCCCATGCAGCCGTAGAACCGCTGGTGATGACACTTCTGGGAACTGACCGAGACACGGGATTCGATATCAAACAACTGGCGGAAATCAACGAAATACTGGAAAAAAAGGTACTGCCCAAGTATAAGCACCTGCTGGATGATTCCAAAGTATCCATCATCGATATCAATGTGCTTTTGCACCAGACACCGGGCGGGATGCTTTCCAACCTTGTCAACCAGTTAAGGGAAATGGATGCGTTGCATAAGATCGATGATGTTTACAAAGAGCTTCCCAGGGTCAGAAAAGAACTGGGTCAGATTCCCTTGGTAACGCCCACCAGCCAGATTGTCGGGATACAGACTGTCAACAACGTTCTTTTTGATGATGAAAATGAGCGCTACAAGATGATTACCGCCCAGGTTAAAGACCT
>JAAXQD010000032.1 GCA_012974475.1 Desulfobacterales bacterium | reverse complement strand
GTCATAACATGGAAACGATTAAAAGAATTGTTCCAAGGTTCTCTGACAACGCCAAAATAGGCTTTTAAATGTTTGTCATCAGGAGTTTCTGAGATCCAAAATAGATCCTCTTTGGCGCTTCTGCCGATAAAAAAGGTAACATTTTAACAGGGAGAAAATGAAACATCTTCGGTTTAAGGTTTTGGTAATTCTTCCGGCTTTTCATGTTTGACCAGACCAAGAATCCCTGCAAGCATCTTTCTAATACGATAAAGCTGAACGATCCACCATGGGTAGTATGACAACATAGATGCGATAAATTGACGTAATGTTGTCTGTCCTTCGAATACTTTCACATCTATAAAATCGGCGTTTTTAAAATACGTTTCTAACCCTTTAAATTTTAGTATGTATTTCATATTCATTTATGTTGCCGCCAGTGACCGATGGTATTGGCATAATAACGCATAATTGTTTCTTCTGCGGATACAGCTTTGAACTGGTCGCCGGATGCTGTCACCATGCGTCGCAGCGTCATCAAGTCGATTGCATCTACAATGTCGTGAGCGCGTGCGCTTCGGGATATCTCAAAAACCGGTGCACCACGGGCCTGCAGTTCGTTTATGAGTCGGTTGCTGCGTTCCTCAATATCTAAAATATCGAGTTCAGTGTCCATAGCTTCTAAAAATACCGTAGACATCAGAGATACCGGCAATATCGGAACAACCTCGGAAATGCCCGACATTAGCCGATGACACAGCTTTGCAATCTCCGGAAACCGATCGGCCCTTGGGAGCCGGCTGAAATTTAATCCTTGATCCAGGCAATAGGCTTTGGCCGACAAAGGCGTTCCAAAATTGACACAGGCGTATCCATAGCGACGCCAGCGGCTGAGTATCATCAACACGAGACTGCGTCTAATAAATTTAAAGGTCGTTCGACATACAAACCACCAGCCTCGCTTTTCCGCAGCCGAGTCGAAGGTACGCAGTAAGCTACGATCCTCAAGGGTTCGATCATAGTTTATACCTACCGGAATGAACACAACGTCCCGGTCAGTGGCCGGATCAAACCGGCGCAGCATGTAGTCTATCAATCCAAGTTTGGGTGTTTGCAGTCTGCCGTCACGGCTTAGGCCCCCTTCCAGAAAAACAGCCTGACAGACACCTTCCCGGGTTGCCATGTGAATATAACGTTCCAAGACCCGCCGGTATAGTGGATTGCCGGAATTCCGACGAACAAAAAAGGCTCCCATGGCACGGATCAGCATCTGCAACGGCCAGATTTTGGCCCATTCGCCTACAGCATAGGAAAGGGTCGTCCGCTCAGCCGCCAGAAAGGCCACCAGGACATAGTCCATATTGGAGCGGTGATTCATGACAAACACAACAGTGGAATCCGGATCAATGGAAAGATATTGCTCATCTTCAATCAGTCCCACCCGCACCCGATAAAGAAGTCGTGCTATTTTTTTAGCAAGCCAGTAGCCGATCCGAAAATAGAGATATGCATTAAATGAAGGCACAATTTCACGGGCATAGTTTGCGACTTTTTTCTGAACCACTTCAAGGGGCATTTCGTGTTGCCGTGCGTGATTCTGGATTTCTTCCACAACTTTGGGATCGTAGACCAACCGGTCGATGAGGACCTGTCTTTTTGTCAGCTGAAATGGCCGGATTTCGATATCCAGCCGGGTACCGATCTCGTCTAGTACCCGGTTAATACGCCGGCGTAAAAACCAGCGGGTGCTGGGGATTAATATCCGGTCGAGCACAGCCAAAACGGCTATGATCACCAGCAGAATAAAAACCCAGATGGAGATGGTAATTTGACCGGTCATCGAGTTCCGCCTTTCGGGTTAAAAACGCAGGGTAGGAATTCCGAAGAAAGGATAATTGCGATCCACATTTCCTATACCCAGTCCCAGAATACCCTGACTGCAGAACATTTGCAAGGCGTCGCAAAAATCATTGACCCCGTGTGGCGCCACATCGTAATCCGCAAATGCCATAAAAGGCATTTTTCGATCGTTCATCATATCCGTAAAATGGGTGTGCGTGATGGTTAAAAGCTGAATCCCTTCCGGGCCGCAGCCGGTATCGTCCTCGAGTCTCTTTAGAAATTGAGACACCTTCAAATTCTGGTATCTTCCACCGGTCTGGATCTTTGAAAAATAGTAGCCTTTGGGCCTGGGCGGCGCTTTGGGGCGCAAGCGGAAATGGTCAGATCTGTCAAAGTGAATATTCTCACACTGCCATGTCTTCATCTTCCGACGTTTACACGCATATTCCCAGGCCAATTTGCCGGAGAGAACAGCATCGGCATTGCCGTGACCATCATGGCCAAAGCCGTAGGAAAGAATCACACCGACAAACCCGTCACGCCGGTCTTTGTCCGTTAATTGGGGCGGTGTTCCAATCCGATCGAATTCGGCCTCTTGGATACCCCATGCCATTTTTCGATTGGCTGTTTGCCAGGATTCGATCTGATCGGGAATGGATAGAATCGCATCGTCCGGGGCTTTGGATTTGCACTTTATAAATCGTTTTATCGTCTGTAACATTTTAAAGGCCGGGACTACGAACGGCACAATCAAACCGTTATTTTTGCTTAAGCAAGATGTCTCCGTAAAAAGCGGTATCGGACTCTTTGGTATTATCCGAATCCGTCATGATGCCGATTCCCGATATCATCGGCGGTGTTTCGCCAAATGCGGCAACAAAGTCGGCCAATATATTGCGTTCTTCGGTGATCCACGTATCGAGTGCTTTTTCCCCGCTTTCAACAACGATCATCTTGTTCCGCTCCGTATACGGATCTGGAGCGATGGTACCTATCGGGGCTTTGCTTTCCCAGATGTAATTAATCGCACAAATAGGGGGGTATTCACCATAAATTTGTTTGGCCAAATAATATTTAATCTTGTCGAAGAACCCTATTTTGCCGGGATCATGCTCAAATGTAATATAAATTCTGGCCGGATAATCATTTCCATCCTTTTGTGTGACATCACTGTTTTTGCAAACATTCATTACCTTCCAGCGCCATTGAATAATCGGATACTTTTGGGGATCAATCCTGATTTTACGGATTAACCCCGAAGCGGATGCTTCGCTTACAGCTTTGACGACCACCGTATCGCCGTCTTTTACCAGAGAATAACGGGTATAGGACGTTAAATTTTTAAATATTAAAGGATGCCATCCTTCGGGCAATTTTTCACCCGGTTCAGCGGCTGAAAATTTACCGACATCGATAATATCTTGAGCTTGGAGGCGAGGCGAGGGGGATATAATTTGAACGGCTGTTATAAATATGATTACGAAAATTCTCATGTTAGAGACGTCCTTGACAAATTAATCATGGCTGAAGATAATTTTACATGGGAAGCACCCTCGCCTTTTGCAACATTACGGTAGATGATCACAATGGCTCGCGAAAGCCATCTCCTTATGAAGAAATTTGTCTATATTTATTGCCGGCAGGGGTGTCCGGATGACAAACCGCCTCCCATGGGGCCGCCTCCTCTGAATCCTCTGCCTGCATCGGGATTGATCTTTTTCATCTCTTCTATATGTTCGATCCGATTTTGATCGATCCGTGCTTGGAGATCGGATATTTCTTTTTGTAAACTTACGGCATTTTGGGTGTCAAGATTCTTTTTAGCAAATATCCCTTGGGTAGATTTTTTTAAATGAATTTCTATGAAAATGGCCCATCGCCATATATTTTCTTCAAAGCGATATGAACCCTATAGTTGCAACATTAGGGTGAGCCTTGACATCGTAGCGTGACCCAATATTTTAGGATTTGCTGACTATTTGATACCGAACAAAAGAGATGCGATAAATCCTAAATATCGGGGCACTGCGGCAAATCGTGCTTTCCACAAGCCCTCCAGGGGCGGATAAACATATCGCCTTTCAGAAAACACACGGCAATACACCTTCACTGCTAAAACAGGGGATTCGAGGATCGAGTTACTTCTTTTTCATTTGTCAATGGGAAAACTTTATGTAAGAATTTTAGGATGCAGACGACAAATAGAGAAAAAGAAGTTTTTTCGAACAGGAACCCGAAATGAAAACCAAACACTTTGTAATGGCTGCATTATCATCGATATTGATTTTCGGTCCAGTCCTCCTGATATCACGAGGCTGGTCGCAAACCGTTGTGGATCACAGCATCTATTCTGACCTGCTTAAGAAGTATGTTCATCAAGGCAGAATAGATTACCGGGGTTTTAAAACAGAAGAAGCACACCTGGATCAGTATCTCAACGTTCTTGAGGGCGTCGATCCAAAGAGTCTTTCCCGCAATGAACAGTTTGCTTTCTACATGAATGCATATAACGCCTGGACCATAAAGCTGATTCTAAGCGGGTATCCCGGAGTTAAATCCATAAAGGATCTTGGAAATATATTCAAAAGCCCGTGGGAAAAAAAGATTTGTCGCATTGACGGTGATGTTATCACACTGGATGACATCGAGCACAAAATACTTCGGCCCCGATTCAAAGATCCAAGGGTTCATTTTGCCATTAATTGTGCGGCGCTCAGTTGTCCGCCCCTGGGCGATAGACCCTATATGGGAAGCACATTAGACCGTCAACTGGATGATTCCACACGGATGTTTATCAACAACCCGAAACGCAACAACCTCAAAGGAGACACCCTTTATGTTAGTAAAATATTCAAATGGTTCCGCGGTGATTTTAACGATGATGTCATCGGCTTTTTCCTAAAATATGCCAATGAAGATTTAAAAAAAGAATTGGCGGCTAAAAAGGGTGGAATCAAGATTAAATATCTCCATTACGACTGGGGGCTTAATGGGAAATAGATCCAAGGATTAAAACACGTTCCCGCCTTATACGGGTTGGGGATTAAGGAGGTCTGCAAATGAAACTTGCGATGATCGGTCTGGGTCGAATGGGAATGAACATGGCCAAACGGCTTTTAAAGGGAGGCCATGAGGTGGTTGCTTATAACCGCTCGCCGGAAAAAACAAATCAGTTGGTTAAAGACGGAGCCGAAGGAGCCTATTCTCCATCAGAAGTCGTCGAAAAACTCTCTCAACCGCGCATTGTATGGATGATGCTTCCAGCCGGTCAGACTGTGGATGATCATATTCATCAGTTCACAGACCTCCTTTCTCCGGGCGACATCATTATCGATGGCGGCAATACATTCTACAAAGACGACATTCGCAGAGCCGAACGCCTTGTTGAAAAAAATATCTGGTATATAGATGTCGGTGTCAGCGGAGGGGTTTGGGGTCTTCAGATCGGCTACTGTCTGATGATCGGCGGCGATAAAGAGACATTCTTGGTTCTGAAGCCGGTGTTTAAAACCCTGGCCCCGGAGGAGGGATACCTTCATTGCGGAGCAACGGGTGCCGGTCATTTTGTTAAAATGGTCCATAACGGCATTGAATACGGGATGATGCAGGCCTACGGGGAAGGATTTGAAATTCTGGAAGCATCCGATTATGCGGAGTCTTTCAACTATGCCGATATCGCCCATCTTTGGAATCAGGGGAGCGTGGTTCGCTCATGGCTACTTGAACTTGCTGAAAATGCATTTAGAAAAAACAAAAAGCTGGAAAACATCAAAGGATACGTAGAAGATTCAGGAGAAGGTCGATGGACCATCCAGCAGGCCTTGGAAACCGGTGTGCCGGCAGAAATCATCACCCTTTCCCTGTTACGGCGTTTTCGTTCCAGGCAAAAAGACCCTTTCACAGACAGGGTTCTTTCAGCCCTTCGCAGGGAGTTTGGCGGACATGCTGTGGTTTCCGCAGAGAAAAAGGGATAATATTTTAGTACGCGACGACGTCGCTCCGCCGGCGAAAGGTTGAAATTCCTATCCCTGCAGCCTTGAAGGTCGGGACCTTCGCTTTGCTTCGACAAGCAGCGGGGAATGCACTCGCTGTTGCAGTTCAAATTTAAACGGAAGAAAAGAGGGAATTCGATGAATCATCGTTTTAAAAACCATAACAATGCTCAAGGTATAACCGTTGAAGCCGACGCTCCCGATCTGGAGATAAGCGCCAAGAAATGTTTGGGCGTCCAGCATAGTGAGCCTTGCACCATCGTCATTCTGGGCGCCACAGGTGATTTGACTGCCAGGAAACTGGTTCCGACCCTTTTCAATCTATACTTAAATGATGGGCTGCCAAACCCCTTTCAGATTGTGGGATGCGGCCGAACCAAAATGAGCGACCGGCAATTCAGGGACCGGATGATGAAGGCTTTGGGGGCCATAAATATTATAAACCACGCCAAATGGCCCTCCTTTGCCGATGCTCTGCAATACCGATCCATTGAATATGGACAATTAACCTCTTTTTTAAAACTCTCTGAATTTCTAAAAGATATAGATCAAAAGCATAACACTCAGGGAAACAGAATTTTTTATCTTGCCCTTCCGCCGACACTTTATAAGCCGATCGCTCAACTGTTGGGGCAGGCAGGTCTTAACAAAGAAAGAGAAAACGGTAGCGGCTGGTCACGGCTGGTTATTGAGAAGCCCTTTGGCCGAGATTTTAATACTGCCGTTGAACTGAATCAGAGTATTAAGGAATATTTTAAAGAACACCAGATATTCCGAATAGATCATTACCTGGCAAAAGAAACCGTCCAGAACATACTGATGTTTCGTTTTGCCAATGCCATTTTTGAACCCATTTGGAATAGAAGATATATTGATCACGTCAACATTCTTGCTTCAGAGACTTTGGGCGTCGAACATCGGGCGGGCTATTATGAACAGGCAGGCGTAATTAGGGACATGTTTCAGAACCATATGATGCAGCTACTGGCCCTTACGACCATGGAAACGCCGTCCCAATTTGAACCTGACCGTGTTAGTGATGAGAAAGTAAAGGTTTTTAGATCCTTAAAGCCGTTTCCGGTTGAAAAACTCCACGAGCACATTGTACTCGGACAGTATGGGCAGGGCAAAATTAATGGAAAACCGGTTCCGGCGTATCGAGAAGAGCCGGGTGTAAGTTCTGACTCACTAACGCCGACCTTTGCTAAAATGAAAATTTATATAGACAACTGGCGGTGGCAGGGTGTTCCTTTTTTTCTTACATCCGGCAAGCGGTTGGCCGGGTGTGTTTACGCTCAGTAACCATGGATTTTTCTTATCATCAAAATTATTCCGGGCCTATTCTGAATGCCTATGAAAAAGTGCTCATCGACTGCATGCTGGGTGATCATATGCTTTTCTGGCGACAGGAAGGTATTGAGAAATGCTGGTCCTTTTTGACACCCATATTGAATGAGTGCGAAACCTGTGGTAACAGATCGGAAATGCTTCATTTTTATGAATCCGGAAGTTGGGGACCTCTTAACATTTAAAATTTTTGAAAATAGTATCGTTTCAAGTATTAAATTTAATCATACTTGAAGCTCCTTTGTAAACGGCGTGTTTTTAAGGACGACACGTTCAATAGACATCAAACCATGGATCGTATTTAATGGAAGAAAAAACCAGAAAAATGGAAGAGACCACACAGCAGCCGATAAAAAAAACATCCAAAGCAATGTTCAAGGCGATTATTTTCGGGGCCTTTATTATCGGTTCCATTTTTTTGATCCGTTTTACCCCGATCAAGAATTATCTCACGGCCGAAGCGCTGGGCCGTTTTCTTGAAACCGCCGGTTTTTGGGCGCCGGTGCTATACATGGCGATCTATGCTGTGGGCGTTTGCCTTTTTCTCCCCGGCACCTTGTTGACGGGACTGGGGGCCGCCATATTCGGCGCCTACTGGGGATTTTTATATGTATGGATTGGAGCCATGATGGGTGCAAGCGCCGCCTTCTTTATCGGACGGACTCTGGGAAGAGAATTTGCTGCAACACTGATCGGCGACAAACTGAAAAAATATGACGATGCCATTGAGCGTAACGGATTTGCCACCGTCTTGTATCTTCGCCTCGTTTATTTTCCGTTCACGCCCATGAACTTCGGCATGGGGCTGACCAAGGTCCGATTCCGGGACTATATTGCAGGAACCGGTCTGGGTATTATCGTCGGCACGTTTATCTTCACATTTTTTATCGGAACATTAAAAGATGTATGGGCCTCCGGCAACTGGGGAGAGCTGATATCTTTTAAGGTTTTCTTCTCAATCGGACTCTTTATCTTTTCGTTTTTCATTCCCAAGATCATAAAAAAGATCAAGGGAGAATAATTTGAAACAAAACCGCCAAATAATTATTATCGCCGATGCGGATCTTTTGGCTCGAAAGGGCGCGGAAATCTTTAGCAGAACCGCAAAAGAGACCATTGCACAGCAAGACCGGTTTATCGTGGCCATTTCCGGTGGGTCCACACCCAGAGCCATGCACAGGCTCCTGTCTCAGGAACCGTATCTTTCCGATATTGCCTGGCAAAAAACATATATCTTCTGGGTGGATGACCGCATGGTTGCCGTCGATCATCCGGACAGCAACTTCGGCACGGCCCAAAAAGATTTTTTAGATAAGATTCCTATCCCCTCGGATCAGGTTTATCCCATACCAACCCTTACACACCCTGACGAAGGCGCCGCACTTTATGAGATGACGCTCAAGACCTTTTTTCAAAGGGTAGATGACGACGCGCCGATATTTGATCTGATATTTCTTGGCATAGGTAAAGACGGGCATATCGCCTCGCTGTTCCCAAACCACGCTTCAAGGTATCCAGGGGAATCCTGGGTGATAACCGTTAAGGGCGGAGACCCGGACGTGGTTCGTATAACCTTAGCCTATTCTGTTTTAAATAACGCCAGACACATCTGCTTTCTGGTTTCCGGCAGACAGAAAGCGCCGATTATTAAAACCCTGTTTGAGAATCGTCGAGTTCAGCTTCCGGCCGGAAGAATCAAGCCGATACACGGAAAAGTAACTTGGCTCCTTGACCGGGAAGCCGCTTCCTTGCTGTCTGATACAGTGTCCGAGGAGTAGCCGATGGCCGATGTTAACAAAAAAAGACCCTTGCATAAAGCCATCAAAACTTATGCCAACCATAAAGAACCGGATCTTGAAAGCATCATCGAAGATTTTATCGAACATCAAGATGTTATCATCACTGAAGCACGTTTGATATCGGCTTGCTTCAAAGACGAACACTAGGAGGTTTTCAAAAAGACAATGACAGAATTATTTCAAAATTTCTTTTCCGATTTTATCATTTTCATAGCGGAATCCCGCATACTTGGCGCCATAATTATCCTGCTGCTCTTTTCCCTCTTGGCCAAACTCGTGGATTTATTTATCCACCGCATCATTAACTTTGTCTCTAAGAAATCCAAAATAGAGATCGACGACACCTTTATCGGAATCATACACCGACCCGTATGGATCAGTATTCTGCTGATTGGCGGTTTGAGCGCCGTAAAATGGGTTCATTTTTATTCACGCTTTACTTTTACCTTGACCGCCACGCTTAAAAGCCTGCTCATCATTGTAATTGGGTTAACCCTTAACAAGTTGATGAAAAGCATCTGCCAAAGATGGTGTTCCATTCGACGCCAGTGGGTTGAAATTATCCATTTTTCAGAAAACATCGGACGGGTCCTCCTTTTAATTATCGGAGTTGGTCTTCTTCTTACTTTCTGGAAAATAAACGTGACCCCATTATTGGCGTCAGCCGGAATTGCCGGAATTGCGATCGCCTTGGCCGCCAAAGACACCATTGCCAACTTCTTTGGCGGAATCAATCTGTTCATGGATAAAGTTGAAGAAACACTGCTGGATGTCGCACGGTCCAATCAGAGTATTGCCCGTGAGCCGGAACCTCGGGTTCGATTCCGAAGTTTCGGAGATTCATTTCTTGACTTTGAGTTGCTCTGCTGGGCGAAAACCCCTGCAGATAGAGGACGCGTGATTCATGAGTTGAACCGGTCAATCTTCTCGGAATTCAACAAGCGAGATATTAAGATCCCGTTCCCACGGCAAGACATCCACATTCATTCCTTGCCACCGAATACGACCGGAAAGCCGAGAGACCTTTAAAAAAAGAAAAAATCGAAGATAAAAATGAATAAAATCTGTTTCATTCGAAGCTTTCAGACAATAAGTTTCAGGGAGCTTCAATCGCAGATAAACGAGGGATCACATCTTTAAGAACATGCCGATAC
>JAAXQD010000124.1 GCA_012974475.1 Desulfobacterales bacterium | reverse complement strand
GGATTTTTTCCCCAGGAATCGTTTATAATTTTTCCCATAATCGTTGATTAACGTATCATAGACCTCTTTGACTTCCCATGCGTTCAAAATAATCCGGGAACCTTTTCCACCGGCACTATACGGATATTTCAGCACCGCGCCGCCGTAACGGTCGATCAAAGCCAGACACGCTTTGGAAACCTGTGCATAGTCTCTGGCGTCTACCGCATACCATTTGTCGGCAACAGGGATCCCATATTCACGACAAAGACGTTTACACGCTATTTTGTCGCCTTCAATAAATGAACTTTTGCGCGTAAATCCTAAAATAGAATCGAGAAAACCGGCTTCCTCCAATTCATCAACCAAACCCCCGAGCAATAAATCCTCAGGCATTGGAACAACACAGTCGATGGATCCGTTTTTAAGGGCCTCAATTATCGCAGCGGCATATGCCTTTTTTGAATTGTCCGTTGTGGATAAAAATTTTATCGGCCACTTCATTGTCTTCGCAAACGGGGGCATGGACGGCATTCCCCGAATAACGACGCCTTGAAACTTATCCGGATTGTTTTCGCTGGTTGCCGTTGAAGTGATCAAGGCACTTAAAAGCGTTCTTGCGTCGGTTCCGGCAAATCCTATTTTATAACTCACGACAACTCCTTTTTATTTTGATTATAGGCGTACGATTGTGATCGCAAAAAAAATCAGATCACCTGAATGCTTGAGGATATATTTTCCAACAGGTTAAAGTGCGAATTGCAGGGGGCATAAACGCCGGTTGCACAATGATCCGAATTGGGCTATAGCGGTTCGAAAATACACCTTATCTTTGGGGCACAAAAAATGAAGCACTTCGCCGTCAAATAGCCAAAACCCCTAAGAATAAGGTGGAGCCGACGGGCGGATTCGAACCGCCTACCTGCTGATTACGAATCAGCTGCTCTACCAACTGAGCTACGCCGGCATAATAAAAAGAGAACTACTTTGTTTATGGATCAAAATCAAGAAAAAATATCATATGGATGCATATCTGATATAATTCCTGACAGGTACCGCAGTATTGAATGCACAGGGGTGTCCGGATCTGAAAAAGCCTATCTGATATCCCGTTTGTTCACAGAGCGCCCGGCGCCTATTGTCGTTATAGCGCCTTCAGAAAAGGAAGCGGAAACCTTTTTGGAAGATCTGCGTTTTTTTTCAGAAAAGCTCCGGCCGCCCATGATTTACTTTCCGGCATATAATATTTTACCATTTAAGTACCTGTCCTATCACAATGAAACAGCAGCAAAGCGGATCAGATCACTGTATCGGTTGATCGTCGGTGATGTTCCGCAGATTGTGGTTACCAGCGTATCTGCCATTCTGCAGAAAATCATACCCAGAAAACAGCTGTGTGATTATGCAGAACTTGTCATGGCTGGAGAGGATGTCGATCGCGACGCCTTGGTTAAAAAGCTATTGTCCGGCGGCTATCTTCGATCAGCGATTGTTGAGGAACCCGGAGACTTCTGCATCAGGGGCGGTATTCTGGACATTTTTTCCCCGCTTTATTCAGACCCGATCAGGATCGAACTGTTTGGGGAAACCGTAGAGTCCTTAAGGTTTTTTTCAGCCGCATCCCAGCGAACCATTAAAAAAATCCGAGAAGCCGTTATCCTGCCGGCCCGGGAAGCGGTTATAAAGAGGGCCGGCACCGATCAGATAATAAGCCGGATGCGGGCCCAGGCATCGAAGCTGGATATTCCGGTAACCAAAGTCAGAAGCGTGATCGATCGCATTAAAAAGGAGGGGGTGTTTCCCGGAGTTGAAAGCATGATTTCGCTGATCTACCCTCAGCTGGATACTCTTTTTGACTATATGCCCGACAAAACGTTTTTTATTCTGCTTGAGCCGGCCGAACTCGAAAAGGTCGCCGATCAAACGCTGGAACATGCATCCAAAAGTTTTGTCGCTGCACGCAAGGAAGGAAGACTCTGTGTCGAACCTGAAGGTCTTTATCTGACATGGTCAAAGGCCAAAGACCTCTTTATACATAAAAAAACGCTGACGTTTAAAAAGCTTCCGGTATCCAAAGGGTCCCTCACCACCGAACAGCCTCCCAGACGGTTTGACTTTTCCGTTAAAGGCCATATCCCGAGCCCTCTGGAACTTACACCTCGCCGGGAGAAAAACCTTTTTTCACCCCTGGCAAATTGGATCAATGCCCAGAAGGAGGCGGGTTTTGTCACCCTTTTGGTTTGTAATAAACGGGTACAGGCCGAGCGGCTGAAGTCGCTTTTAGATCCTTACGGCATCCATCTCAGCCTTGTTAACGGGTTGCCTGATATCCAACAAAGCAAAGGTCAGGTGTTCGTTTGCCTCGGACAGATTTCTTGCGGATTTGTCTGGCCGGCTGAATCTTTGGCGATCATTACAGAGGATGAAATATTCGGATCGAAACGACGCCGTAAAATAAAAACAGCCCAGAGGGTTCGAACGGAACTCCTCGGGTTTGAAGATTTGAAAAAAGAGGATCTTGTGGTTCACGTCGATCACGGGATCGGGCGATATGAAGGTCTTGTGAAACTGAAGCATAATGGTTCGAGCAATGACTATCTTCTCATTCTCTATAAGGATAATGACAAACTATATCTGCCTGTCGATCGTATGAACATGGTTCAAAAATACATGGGAGTGGATGGCGTCGAACCCTTTTTGGACAAGATGGGAGGCAAATCATGGGAACGGGTTAAAGCCAGGGTAAAAAGATCGGCGGAGAAGATTGCCGGAGAGCTTTTAAAACTTTATGCCAAACGTAAGGTCAGAAAGGGATATGCTTTCGGAGAGATGGATAGCGATTTCCAGGATTTTGAAGCCGGTTTTCCTTACGAGGAGACACCGGACCAGCTCAATGCCATCGAAGAGGTACTGAGTGATATGAAGGCACCCACCCCAATGGACCGGCTGGTCTGTGGCGATGTGGGTTACGGTAAAACAGAGGTTGCCCTTCGCGCTTCGCTCATGGCCGTCAATGACGGCAAACAGGTGGCTATACTTGTTCCAACCACTGTGCTGGCGGAACAACATTTCGCAACATTTTCCGAGCGATTCAAACGGTACCCGATTAATATTGAATGTTTAAACCGGTTCCGCTCTTTAAGGCGCCAGCGTAACATTGTCGATGATCTTAAAACTGCAAGGATAGATATTGTCATCGGAACTCACCGGCTGCTCCAGAAAGATGTGGCTTTTAAAGAACTGGGTCTTTTGATACTGGATGAAGAACAGCGTTTTGGCGTCAAACATAAGGAAAAACTAAAAAGAATGAAAAGCACGGTGGATGTGCTTGCATTAACTGCGACCCCGATTCCCAGGACGCTGCATATGTCCCTGATGGGAGTCCGCGATATAAGTGTCATTGCAACACCGCCTGAGCATCGCAAGTCTATTATCACATACATTTCTGAATTTGATGATGCTGTTATTTCCGAAGCCATTCAAAAAGAGTTAAACAGAAAAGGTCAGACCTTTTTTGTTCATAACAATATTCATAGTATATGGGCAATGGCAAAGCATCTGAAAGCTCTGGTGCCCGATGTTAGACTCGATGTCGCCCACGGCCGTCTGGCTGAAGAGGCGTTGGAGGATGTCATGCTCCGTTTTATGAATAAAGAGATCGATTTGCTGGTGTGTACCACCATAATAGAGTCAGGACTCGATATCCCTTCCGCCAACACCATATTAATCAATCGTGCCGATAAATTCGGACTTTCCCAGATTTACCAATTGCGCGGCCGTGTCGGGCGGTTTGATGAACAGGCCTATGCATATCTTTTTATACCGGATGAAAGCATACTCAGTAAAAACGCTCAGAAACGTCTGAAGGTTTTGATGGAACACAGTGATCTCGGCTCGGGTTTTCAAATCGCCATGAGTGATCTGAAGATCAGAGGCGGTGGGACAATTCTGGGGGCTTCCCAGTCCGGTCATATTGCTGCCGTCGGTTATGACATGTTTCTTAAACTGATGGAGGATTCAATGGCTGAACTGAAAGGAGACGCAGTTCATGACAGCCTGGAACCGGAAATTAACGTTAGTATGCCCGCTTTTATACCGGAATCCTATATTCCAGATATTGATCAGCGTCTTTCAGCATACCGCCGCTTGGTAAAATTAACAGAACTCAACGAAATTGCGGATTTTAAAGTTGAATTGTTGGATCGTTTTGGTAAATTACCTGTGGAGGTTTCAAATCTTCTTTTAAAAATCATGCTCAGGGTATTGGCCATAAAGGCGGGGGTCAAGCGCCTTGACCTGATCGGGCAACAGCTTTCTCTCCATTTTTCCGGGGTACACCAGAGAAATCCCGCGGGCATATTCAAAATGCTCGATTCTCAAGAACATCGATTTGAATTTACTCGGGAACAGGTGCTTAAAGCCGACCTGGGAAAAGCGAATGCAACCGGCCTTCTGACCCAGGTCAAAAACACCTTGAAAGAGATTATGCAACGTGTTAATAATCAAAAAGAAAAGATAACGGGTTGATATGACTAAGACGATTAAAGAAACCGATCCCAAAACAATGGTGACGCCCTTCGCATTTGAGATAGCTCCTCAGGTTCTCTATACCCCATTGGCCACCCCACTGAAACGGGGAATGGCCATGGCAGTCGACGGACTATTGATCTCTGTCTTGGCTGAACAGGCGGGTTGGGTGTTTCTCCTACTGGTGGGATTAACGCTTCTGATTCAGAGAAAAAGCTACGAGCTTGGCAAGGTGTTGAAATGGGGATTGTACTTGTCGATGTTCATCATGATGCTGTGGGTGACATTTGAAAACTTGGTCTCTACAGATTCAGATGAGCAAAATCAGGCGTCAGAAAGTGATATAACGACGCCTTCGATTGGCGAAGTAATAGGTTACCTGCCTGAGATCATTAAATTTAGTATGTGTGAAGAGCTGTCTTGCGCTCAAACAGAGGTTGCCTCTTTGATTAAGGTGCTTAAACAGACGAACCTGGCTGAGTCCGAACAGAAGGCGATACTCTCAGGTGCGATTAAAGAGCTGGAGTTATCTGATGATGAGAAAGCGCAACTGCAGCGTAGTACCAGCCAAGCCTATCCTGAACAGGCTATCGAACAAGAAGTCGAACTGAATGTTGACCAAGTTATTCAACAACAAGGCATTCAACAAAAGAATGAAGTGAATGCGGTCCAACCTGATGCATCTGAGAAATGGCTTGTAGACGAGGAACCTCTATCAACGGAAGCCGTTGAGACTGCAGCACCGTCAACCGATGCACTGACTGGGATCGCGAAATCAACTAAAGAGGACCAGTCGCACCTTGAAGAGCTGGATGAAGGCGAAGGGAAATACAGCCTGCTCTCTTGGGCTAAAGGCATTTTAAACGATCTCGGTTTAGGATTTGGCTGGTCTGCATTTTATTTTACCGTGTTCACCGCCTGGTTCGATGGGCAAACCTTAGGCAAGAAGTTATTACGTATTCGGGTGATCCAACTCGACGGTACCGGGCTTTCCCTATGGGATTCATTTGGTCGATACGGTGGCTATGGCGCTGGGTTTGCCACCGGCCTCTTGGGCTTCCTACAGATTTATTGGGATGCCAACCGTCAGGCCATACAAGATAAGATCTCCGCAACCGTGGTGATCGACCTTACCAAGCAAAAGGATGAATCTATGGTGACGCTTTCCTATATAGAGCCATTATTTAATCAAAAAAATACTGACTGAGTGTAGACGAAGCAGCATTTGGAGACATTTTTAGGGATGCTTTCAGAAGCTGAGTTGTCGATTGGAAAGATACGCTCTATGGTTAATAGTCAGTAGTTGGGAAAACTATTGTGTTTGCGCTCATGCAATAAATCGATTAAAAAATCGGTCTAAAAAAGGGGGGTTATTTAAATCAGTGCAGCATTACTAGGCAATAATCAGCAATGGATTCATGAAATCTGAGATAATAAGATACCTTGCTTTCTCAAAGCAAAGCCCCTGTGATGACGTTCAGTGTATATCTAAACGTGGTGATATTTAGGAGAAAAGATTGCGTATTTTAGTGGTTGAGGACAGTAAAGTGGTGTCCCGTATTTTACAGCATCTTATCGCACAGGCGTTGGACTGCGAAGTCGATTTCGCCGAAGATATGGCAAGTGCTAAACAACTATTAGAACAACGAGAGTACTTTGTCGCGATTACCGATCTAAACCTACCCGATGCACAGGAAGGGGAGATCGTTAAGCTCGTGCTTTCAAAACAGAGCCCCTGCATTGTATTAACCGGAAGCTTAGATTCTGCCCAGCGTAAATCTCTGTTAAAATTGGGTATTGTTGATTATATATTAAAAGAAAATCGTTTCAGCTATGAATATGTAGTGAGACTGGTCGATCGGCTTCAACGTAATCAAACCGTTAAGGTATTAGTTGCCGATGATTCAGTGGTCAGCCGTAAGTTCGTTCGCAGTCTACTCGAACAGCATCTGTATCAGGTTGTAGAAGCCGATGATGGGAACTCTGCCTGGGAGGTCCTGCAAAACCAGCCTGATATTCAACTATTAATCACGGATTACAATATGCCGGGCCTAGATGGTTTCGGTCTCATCTTAAAAGTGAGAGAAAAATTCACTCGAGAGGAACTCGCCATTATAGGCCTGTCCAGTGACGATGACGAGAGTCTCTCGGCCCGGTTTATAAAAAACGGGGCTAATGACTTCCTGCAGAAGCCGTTTGTGCATGAAGAGTTTCACTGCCGGGTGCTCAACACATTAGATTCACTGGATATGATCCGTAAACTCTGGGATCAGGCAAATCTCGATTATCTAACCGGAGTGTATAACCGCCGCTATTTCTTTAGCGTGTATGAAGAGCTGATCGTACTGAAAAAGCAAAAAAGAGGGGCCTTGACACTGGCTCTGCTCGATATCGATCTGTTTAAGAAAGTGAATGACACCTATGGTCATGATGTCGGTGACGAGGTTTTGGTTGAGTTTTCCGCCAGATTGAAACGTTCTTTTGGTCAACACTTTACCGTTACCCGTTTTGGCGGAGAGGAGTTTATTGTCGTATTCAAGGGGCTTAATGAAGTGAAGTCCTTTGCCTTGATGGATAAGTTTCGCTCTCAGCTGGAAAGCACGCCAATCCATACCAGTAGAGGAGATCTTTCTGTCACCGTCAGCGCCGGAATCGCGTCGCTGAGCGATGATGAGTGTATCGAGAACGAAGATAGTTTAGATTCGCTCGTCCAACGCGCCGACAAAGCTCTGTATGATGCAAAAGATGCGGGTCGCAACCTGATCTGTATCGAGTCTGATGATTAGCCGATTCAATTCTGTTAGCTCGCCTTTTCCAAGGCGAGCGTAGTTAAGG
>JAAXQD010000017.1 GCA_012974475.1 Desulfobacterales bacterium | reverse complement strand
TATCACCGGAGAGCGCCGAACAGTTGATGCCGTGGCGGGTCAACATCTTTTCGAGCCGTCCCACTTCATCGCGCCGGTTGCAGAAAATCAGGACCCGTTTGAGATTCTTTCGATGGATGATGTTGAACAGGAGTGCAAATTTATCGATGGTGGTCACGATGTAGACGACCTGATCCACCGTCTCCACCGCGATCTGTTCCGGTTCGATTTCTACGGTTACGGAGTTGCGGGTCCATTGGGAGGCGAGTCGGGTGATTTCACCGGTCAGCGTCGCGCTGAAGAGCAGCGTCTGACGCTTGTCTTTTGCCGGGGTGCTGTAGATAATCTTTCGCACATCGGGGATAAAACCCATGTCGAGCATCCGGTCGGCCTCGTCGAGGATTAACACCTCGATCTTTTTCAGGGTGATGTCCCGGCGGCGCTGAAAATCGAGCAGCCTCCCGGGTGTTGCGACGACAATATCCACCGGATCGGCGGAAAGTTGCTTTCTCTGCTTTTCATAATCCATGCCACCGAACACGGAAATGGTTTGAAGGTCGGTGTACCTGGAGAGATGACGGGCTTCCTCGGAGATTTGGAGCACCAACTCCCGGGTGGGGGCTAAAACCAAAACCCGGGGCGTGCCGGGTTTTCGGTTGCCCTGGATGGGGTTATTCAGCATCCGGGTGATGACGGTGATCAGGAATGCAGCCGTTTTCCCCGTTCCGGTCTGGGCCCGTCCGCTGGCATCCTTGCCGGACAGACTGCTGGGAAGGATCTCGGCCTGGATCGGTGTACAGTACTCGAAGCCGAGATCCCTGATGGCATGAAACAGCGGGTTGGGAAGATCGAAATCGTGAAACCGCGTCTTGCCTTCTGCCGGTGGGACCTTGAACTGTGAGACATCCCACCTCTCGTTCACTGGCGCACCGACGGATGCTGCCGGTGCATCCTCGCTCCGTCGGATCTTCTTTCCTTTTTTTCGAGAGACGCGCCGATGAAGGGAACTATCCTTTTGTTTTTTTGGGTTAATTTTATTGATTAGATCTCGCAATCAAAATGTTAAGGGCACGCCATCATAATCCATGGGATGCCCTTTTTATCTATAAGCCATCTCAAAAATGCATCTAACGCCCAATGGCTGCGTTCCATGCCGCCTTACCCTTGAGTGTATTCTACTATTTTCGAGTTAGCTTCTAATAAATGGTGCGCTAAACCACAGTGACATTTTCTGCAGCAGGGCTTTTTCGGCCCTGTTCGATGTTAAATAATAACAACTTTTTGAAAAAAATCAAGTTATTTGCTCGGGATTGGCACTCCCTGCTTTTCGCTGTGTTCCAATGATCGCAAAATGGATCTGTTTTAACATTCGGTTGCCCCGGTGTGCCCGTTAGGCCTGCAGGTCACAGGGGGGATAACTCCCTTTCCTATTCCGCTGGGACAACCCATATTTCACCAGGGCCCGCACCTGGAGCTCACCCGTTTAACGCCGGATCCAAAACAGCGTTTCACCCGTTATTCTTTTATCTTCTTTTGTCTGTACTGCAGATAGGAATTGCGGAGTGCGACATAAGGATCTAAAGCCGAATTTTTGAGGGCCTCATATTCACCGATGTGAAAGGACGTCTGATTGACCAAGTCGAAACCCTTTAAAGCTATCCATGTTTCAGAGTAGTCAACATAAGTTAGGGGATTCAAGAAAAAGTCCCCCACCAATCCCACTGAATCACGCAGCGTGGAGGGACCCAGGATCGGCCATACAATATAGAATCCATTGCCGATGCCGTACTTGCCAAATGTCTGGCCAAGGTCTTCACCTGTGGAAACAACCAGATCAGGATTCTGATCTGCCGGGTTTCCAAACCCAAGACCACCGGCTGTGGTGTTGACGATAAACCTGGAAAATTCAGACGCGGCTGCATTTCCTTTTCCTTGAAGGAGGCAGTTGACAAGTCGTATGGGCATCGTAAGGTTATAAAAAAAATTCTTTACGCCCCTTCTGAAATAATCCGGAGAAATTGCAATGTATCCTTTTGCCAAAGGCTTGAGCACCCAGAAGTAGAGTTTGTCGTTGAAATGGAACATACCTTTGTTCCAGGAAGAAAGAGGATCGGCCACCTGCACCTGTTGCGCTTCAAACTCCTCATCAAAAAAATCATCTTCAATACTATCTTCAACATCCGGGCTTGACGGTGTCTGTTCCGCTTTGTCGGGTATTGTCTCCCGGGCTTGAGTGAGTGGGGCATCGTCAGATGTTTCAGGTAAAGACTTCACGGATTTGTGAGCACAGCCTGTGGACAAAAAAACGGAAAACAGGAGAATCAGCAACAGATTGTTCAGCCTTTTTTTGTTCATGTCATCAAATGCCTTCCGAATTCCCGTGAACTTCGGGACCAAACGGCTTAAAAAGGATCAACAACTGGGGTAACAGCGTCAGCGAAGCAATTAAGGCAATGAACATGGCCAATCCGGTGAGGAGGCCGAAATAAATACTGGGAATAAAATTGGACAACACCAGAATTGAAAAACCGATGATGATGGTCACCGATGTATAGTACATTGCGTGGCCGATGCTGCCATGACACCGATACATTGCCCTAACATAATTAGGCTCCATAGCCATCTCGGATTTAAAGCGGTGGATATAGTGAATGGTATCGTCCACGGCAATCCCCACACTGATGGAAGCGATGGTAATGGTCATCATGTCCAGCGGGATATTCAGCCATCCCATAACACCCAGGACAACGCCAATGGACAACAGGTTTGGGAAAATAGCGACACACGCGATTTTCAAAGATTTAAACAGAATCACAAACATGCCCATCAGCGCCAGTATGACAACTCCCAGAGTAAGGATTTGCGATCGGAACAGGCTCTGAAGCATATTGTTATACAGCACCAGCATCCCGGACAAATGGACCTGATCTGCCTTTAAACCAAAATCGCCGACCAGATCGTGCCGGATTTTTTTCAGCAACCTGTCACGTTTTAATGATTTTTCGGAATCTCGGACACGGACTGAAAAACGAACCTGATCATTTTTTGCAGATAAATAGGGTGTTAACACGATGCTTTTGTATTTTTCAGGAATCTCGCTATAGAGAAGGGCCAATTGGAAATTATCTAGGGGCTTGCCGTTGTTGAGATTTTCAGCGATTTTCATCATTGTCCCCAGAGACAGGATTTTTCCGGTTTCCGGGAGGTTGTCAAGATAATCATTGATCTTCATGATCCGGGTCATCCTATGAGAAGTAAACCAGTATTTATCTTTATTTCCCGCCGAATCAAATTCATCAAACTCGTCGAATACATCATGATTGTTTTGGCCGGTTTCAGATGCATCAACAGGTTCAGATGCTTCATCTTTATCAAAATCGATAATGACGTCGAAAGGGGTGGTGCCGCCCAGGTTTTGGTCGATGACTTTCATGCCCTGATATATCTCGGTGGTATGTTTAAAGTAGTCGATAAAACTGTTTTCAACGGTCAGCCGGGTTATCCCAACCGCGCTGAGTATAAAAGCGATGCCACAGGTTACTATTATCATTAAACCATGGGTCTCGGTGAATCTGGCTAACACCGGCGTTAATGAAAACCGTGCATCTTTTCTGACCAAAGGAGCTTCTCTATCCATCAACATCAAAACGGAAGGAAACAGAAGGAAGGTCATTATCAGAGAAAGGGAAATACCGGCGCTCATCATCCATCCAAATGTTATCACCGGCAGAATATCGCCAAGGAGCAGTGAACAGAACCCGGCAATGGTCGTCAGCGCGGCATACAGACAGGGCTTTCCCATGAAACGGACGGTGTCGAGGACAAGTTCCCCCTGATCGGCCTCAGGGTTTTCAGAACAGAGTTCTCGATACCGAACAATCAAATGGATGGTTATGGCCATTGTAATGATAATCTGTAAGGATATAAAATTGGACGAAATCACCGTTACTTCCCAGCCGAACAATCCCAGCAGTCCCATCATGGAGATTGCAGAAAACGAACAGCAGAGTATCGGCAAAAAAATCCAGCGTATCTTTCTAAAAATTATACCCAACGTGAAGATGAGAAAAAACAATACGCCGAGGCCGAAAACTTTCAAATCGTTTTTTATAAAGCTGATCAAATCGTCAGCAATCATGCTGACGCCGCCAAGAAAGAGTTCGGCGTCCTGGCGAAAGTTGTCCATAATCCCGCGGATTGCAGCAATATCTTGATGCCGGGTCTTCTTCATCTCGTCCCGGTACTTTTCAAATTGATCAATGACCGCTTTAAACTCTACCTCCTCTTCCGCAGAGAGCGGTCCTTCAGCTTTTTTTCCCTGAAAATTGTTCCGGCGGGCCAATAGGTCCCGATAGACCTCATTGACAGGAAAATAGATAAGCAACGATGTTATTTTAAGGTCCGAGCTTACCAGAAGGTTTTGATACAGCGGATTTTTCTTAAACTCGATTTTTGCCAGTTTTTTGTCAACGGTGGGAGATTCAAGGGTCTGAATATTGTTCACCAGCTCTTTTATCGGAACCGGCGGGCTTTCAAGCAGTGGAGCGTCCAGTATTGAGACCACGGACGACACGCGTTTCAACTTCCTCAACTCATCCCTAAGGCGGGAAAGGTTTGCCAACGCCGTGTCCGAAAACAGGTCCCCTTTAGGTGCGTAAATCATTATCAGATAATCTTGCAGTCCATACCGGGAATCGATAAGTCTCGAGTATTGAAGATCTTTGTCATTCTGCAAGACCAGGGTTTCCGCTGATGCATCAAGCTTAAAATCCTTTGCGTGATAACCCAGAAAAGAAACCACCGCCAAAACGAAGATAATAACTCGTTTTGGCCGTCCGATGACGACCTTCTGGAAAAACTGTGTTGGCAGAGTGGAATAGTGTGTCATATCGATTGCTGAAACAGAAGGGTTCAGGCCGAGTGATGCTGAAAGAATGTCATTTATTTTCAGGGGCTTCCAGTTTCAGCAGAAGATCGTCAAAGGTTCCTTTCTCGAGGATCTGGTCAAACTGGGACCGGTAGGTCACGATAATGCTGATGCCCTCTATCTCCATGTCATAGATCTTCCAGTTATGCTTTGATTTATAAAGCTTATAAGTCATGGATATTAATTTGTCTTTGGAAATCACTTCCGTGGGTATCTCAACCTTTCTTCCACTTTGAACCGGCGTTTTATAAACGATGGTTTCATCGTTATAAAGAGACAGTTTTTCAAGATACGATGCCTCCAATCGTTTAATAAAAAGATCGGTAAATTTTTGCTTTTGTTCTTTTGAAAGGCCGGGCCAGTACTTTCTTCCCAAAGAGAGTTTCGCCATGAACGGGAAATCGAATATCGGGGTGACGATTTTGATTATTTGCCTGTCTTTTTCCTGCTTGTCCATGTTTTTTTTCTGCAAAACAGCAATTGCCGCATCCAGTTTACCTGCCAATATTTTTTTTGCACTGTTCTTGTCATCCGTTAAACCGGTTTGTGCCGTAATGAACAGAATAAGAACCGTATAGAGCAGACGCTTCATAACAGAATCCTTTGACCAAGCTATATTTTGCACATGCCTAACCGATATTATTTTTTTATGCAACCATTAAACGGCTAAATGGTCTTTTTTATAACGGTTTTTTTATAACGGTACGATGCGGATTCTGCCATGAAAGCATCGGGGTCTTGATCGGCGTTTATAACATTGGCAGCCCGGGTTTCCTGCCAATGTTCACGGGTTGCGTTTAAATCGATGAACCCCACATATAATAAATTATTTCACCACGTGAAAGATGACAAACTCGTAAAAAGTCTTTTGTGAGCGATATCTGATCATTTGGGGATCCAGCATTTCAAGCGGTGATGCGTTAAAAATTTCAAGCTGTTTGAGGAGCTTGCGACGAGTTCTTGAAATTTAGCACCACAGCTTGAAACGCCCCCAAATGGTCACTGAGCGAGCAAAACGGACTTTTTACGAGTTTGTCAATTATGGTTGTGGTTGAATTTTTTCTTGGTTATATTGAATATTGGAAAACGGGCGCTGCAGGGCATGCTTTTTTTTGACGGGCGGAACATTTCAGAACGATCATTGTCTAAACAGAATGAACAAAGACATTAAAAATCCGGCCGGTCTATCCGACCGAGATGCAGAACTTATCAGCGCTGTTCAGGCCGGCGATGTTGCTGCATTTGACAAGCTGGTCCTCAAACACAAAGACAAGTTGTTTAATATGGTCTTCTGGTTTTTAGGAGATTACCAGGAAGCCAACGATTGTGCCCAGGAGATCTTCATAAAAATCTTCAACGCCATTGAAAAGTTCAGGTTCGAATCGGCATTCTCCACCTGGCTTTACCGGATTGCCATGAACACCTGTAAAAACAGGATAAAATCATCCGCATACCGATGGAAAAAAAGGACCGTTTCCATAGAGCATCCGAAAAGTTCAAAAAACGGCAACCCTTTTCATGATATCGAGAACGGCTCACCATCTCCGGCAAACGAACTTGAAAAAAAAGAGCGGTTGATGCTGATTCAAAATGCCATAAATTCACTGCCCGAGGCGCAAAATCAGATGGTTGTGCTCCGTGACATCCAGGGGCTGTCTTATCAGGAGATTGCAGATATAACCGGGCTGAGTCTCGGCACCGTCAAATCGAGACTTGCAAGGGGAAGGCTCGAGTTAAGGAATCGACTAAAAGGAAGGATATAAAATGGAGTGTGCCTTAATTCAGGAACGTTTGTCCGAATATATCGATGGCACTTTAGATGCAAACGACCGTGCAGCGGTTGAAAACCACATTTCCACCTGCAAAACTTGTAAAGAAGACCTCGCTTCTTTAACCGAGATGGTCGAAGAATTGCACGCCATGGATCCGGTCGAAGCGCCGGCAGATTTTCTTGAAAAAATCCATGAACGCATGGATTCTCGATTCAGTTTTAACCGGATAATCCGAAAATTATTTATTCCATTCCGCATCAAGATCCCGCTGGAGCTTGCCGCGGCGGCGACAATCTCCATTCTTGTTTTTTTTGTTTTTAACATTCAACAAAAAGAGGGACCTTCGGTACAGATCCTTTCAAATTCAATTTCCGAAAAGTTGGCCGAAAAGCCAACCGAAGACCGTACGAAGCCGGCATTTGAAAAGGAAGCCAAAGGTGTGACACCGGTCCTTGAAGTCGCCCCGGCAACACCACCAGACAAGGAACAAATTCAATTAGCCCGGAAATCCAAGGCGATAACAATTGTTCAACCTTCAATCCCAATGGAATCCAAATCCCCCGCATCTGTTCTTGGAAAGGCTGAAAAGGCGCCGCCGGTTCTAAAAGACGAGACCATCGAACTTACCCTGGCACTCAAAACAGCCCTCACCGGAGATGTTTATGAAC
>JAAXQD010000001.1 GCA_012974475.1 Desulfobacterales bacterium | reverse complement strand
CGTGATGATTATGCTGTATCTTTGTATTATACGAGTGAAAAAAATAAAGAACTAATGGAATATCTTGCTATTTTACTTCAACTTGAAGGCTTTGGTGTTCTCGATATAGAAAGGGTTGATTATCAAAATAATGATATCCGTTACTTCCATAGTGAGGATCGAGCAGGAGCACTTCTTTTGCAAAAGTATTCAACCAAGTTTGTCAGCCCATTTATGAATCTTGAAGACACTAATATTAAAATTAAAGATTTGAGTCAAAAATATCCGAATGCGCGAAAAGGGGTGCTTGAAGTTTGGTTAAATAATAATTTTTTTAGGTGAGGATATCGCCCTAACGAGTGTTGCCGGATACAAAATCAAGGGCCATACAACCGAGATATTGAGCCGGGATTGTTTTGGTTTTATGCCGAATGTTTTGATTCTACCTTGAATCTTACATCCAGGCAACTTTATAAATGGTCGCGATTCGGTTTGAAATCATCACACCCAAACCGTTGACACCTACTATTTATCTTACATTTTGAAGGTGGTTCAGAACTTGTGATATCAACCTATCAAAACCACACCTCAAACATAAACAACCGGAACGTCAAAACGATTACGTATCTTCCGTGATGTTTCGATACCATCCGTCCTTTCATACAGATCCAGATCCATCACAACAACATCAGACTTGTTTTTATCAATTTCTGATAGCATCCTTTCTTTGCCGTACACATAAAAATCCACTTTGCACCATTCACTGATATGTCTGCATCTGATTCCCTGATCAGTTCCATTTTCAAGCCACATCAAGCTTTGTACTGCCATGATATCCTCCCATCCCCTATAAAGTTTTCAGTGGCTTTATCCAAGAAACATACCAGAAGGTTTAAGGATGGGTAAGGAAGTATTGTTAGCATTGGGTTAGGGGTTGATACCATGTTTCCAGTGAAGGATTCGATCACCAATAAACAGTGCATAGCTGCACATGGCTATGGTACATGAGACCACTTCATATCTTGGCATTTTGGTTGAGATGAAGCGATTTGTGTGAATTGACATTCAACCTTTAGTCTTATATGCTTTTGATATATTAAATATTTCAAGAAGGCATTAGAGGGTGAATCCATGATCAAATTGGAACTTATTAGAGCTTTGAAAAAGGAAACGAAGCTTAATAAAATTGATGCAAGGAACGTTGTAGAAATATTTTTTGAGGAAATGGCTGAAGCCCTTGCTAATGGAGACAAAGTGGAAATTAGGGGCCTTTTCAGTTTTTATGTCAAACATTACAAGGCATACATAGGAAGAAAACCAAAGACAAGTGAACAGGTTAAAGTCAAGCCAAAGAAACTACCGGTCTTCAGGGTTGGAAAAGAATTGAAGAGGCGGGTAGATTATCAGAGATGAAAAATGGATAAATAATTGGAGGTTCATATACAAAGGATTAAATAATCTTATTAGATTGTGCGAATACTGTCACAGCAAAGCTCATGGACGAAAAATTTTTCGATGCGAAGGGCTTAATAGACCCGGAGCCTTTCCAAAAAGGCTAAATACTTTGAAAAAGGCAACTCTAAATAACGAAATTGTCAGTTTCAGTTATGAGAATAGAGAGGGCAGAAAAGCAGAAGATCAATTGATCTTGAGACATTCAAAATAGTTGGTAACACCCTGTGTGTTAAAGGATACTGTCACTTGCGAAACGGAAATAGGATATTTGCAGTAAAACGAATGAAGGCGGTCGAAATAGTAGATCAACCTGGCAGATGCTATTTCCAATAACGTGGTAAAGAATAACGGAATGCATCTGAAATTGGAATTGGGGTCAACGCTGATAGTTTGAGGAAGCGGTTGGATCCACAAGAAGTTAAAAGAATAATCCAGAAGGAATGAAATAAATTGGAAAAGAAACCGACCCCAGAGAAAACAGATGCTAAGCATCTAAACATCATGCTTCCTGAAGAATTGATGGAAAGGGTACAGACCCTTTGTGCTGAAAGAGACTGATGGAGATGGTGTAATGCCGCTAAAGACAGTTATCGATAAAAAAACTGGAGTGATGATCCGTACTGTAACTGGAGAAATAACCTTTGAAGAAATCAAGTCTTCATATGAAGCGTCGCTCACACATCCAGATTTTCAAAATGACATGCATGTTATATGGGATGTACGAAATGCTGATCCCTCTAATTTCCAAAGGGAAGATATTATAAGGATAGCAAGATACTTTGAATCTCAACTAAAAGATCGTGGTGATTATAAAGCGGCTGTTGTTGTGTTCCGTGACTTGGAATCTGATCTGACGAAAGTATATCAAGTCGCTGCAGCCGACCTGTCCCCAAAAATAGGAATCTTCAGAAGTCTTGAAGAAGCAAAGAAATGTTTGATGGAGGGAGATTAACTGTCACTGGACTAAGATAATTTGACAATGGTCAGGATCATTGTCACCGAAGATTCTTTTCTCAATCATAAGCAATCCCTTTGCTTTCGAGAATCATCACCGAACTTATTTGTTCTGACCTGCCCCAAAATGACACCTCAGTTCAACATCATCATTCTCTATCGCTTAATTGACAAATCCAATGGTCGTAACTATTTTTTTTTAGGTTTTAAAATTATTCAACCATACAGATATTTCTAAGAGGGAGAATATTATGCTTGAAGTTACAAAATCAGCTACAGTTAAGATTGCTGAATATTTCAAAGATAGAGAGGCCGCACCAATCCGTATCTTTTTAAGTGCAGGAGGATGTGGTCTCCCATCCCTTGCCTTGGATCTGGATGAGCCAAACGATACAGACAATGTCTTCGACATTGACGGTTTTCAATTTATTGTTGATAAAGAGTTTATGAAAGAAGCAGAACCGATCAAAGTTGATTTTACAAGATCTGGATTTCAATTTTATTGCTCATTAGAGTTTGAAGAAGGATGTTCAGCCTGTGCAACATCAAGTGCCTGTGGCTAAAAATCCTGAATATTAAGCATTAAGGGTAACACGAAATGTGTTATCCTTTTTTTTATGACCTTTCAAAAAAGCCTCTGAACAAATCAAAACAACCCACCAAAGAAAACTAAATTTCGCATAATTCCTGTTTACTGCCAGATATGATTTATGGGTGCCCGATGTTATCCCAATGGAATTAACCCTTTGTTCCTGATCTTGAATATTCCAGGGTTGAGTAAAAACAGTTAAAGCCTTGAACCGTGAAATGTGAGGGTGAATGGACTTTAGCGGCGGGTTGAGCGTTAGATTGAGCCCGGAAGTATCGAATCGCATATCGTCGGATGAGAACCAAAATAAATAAAGTTTAAGTTTAATTGAAAAAAATTGTTATCCTTAATACCATGGAATGTCGAAACATTTTTAATTCATGAATACGAACCCTTTCGATTCCGCTTAGATTCGAAGGCGGTTGCCCTGGGAGAAGACTATTTATATTGATTTCTTTGTTTCTTCAAGGTATTTAAACCATATGGGAATCAGGCAAAACCATCTCATCGAAAGACCGTCCAGGATCTTCTAAAAACGCACAAGGAGGAGGCCGATGGAAAACGACTATGATAGACTGCGCACCCCTGAACTCCAAGCTCGAATTTTAGAAATCATTCCCACGTTGTCGGAAGAACAGATGCGGACCCTCCTCAGAGGTCTGGACAAATGGGAGCAACCCGAACCCGATGAGGCGGAGCAACCCGAATTTTATGAAAAAAGGAGATATTCCAGAAAAGAGACCTCTATCTATACCATCTGTGAAACGGATACGGACAATTTTAGAGAATACACTAAAAATACAAGTCCCGGCGGCGTGTTTATCGAAACTGCATCCTCCATGTCTGTTGACGAAAAAGTATTTATGACGCTTTTTCACTCCAGTTTTGACACCCCCATCCGAGCAAAAGGTAAAATTGTTTGGGTCAATCCAAAAGGGATGGGTGTAGAATTCAACAACCCAATATCCAGAATATCCTCTGCATGATCACAATGCGCGAACCCTGTCGTTGCATTGATAACACAGCAAAATCGGTTTAAAGACCATTATGGCCCTTGCAAGGGTTCTAATAACCCGGAACGTGATGAGAGTGATTTGTGCCATGTCCCGACATCGAGAATGGAAAGATTTTAAATATAGCATCGATGACTATTTGAAAAAAAAGAAGATTCCAAATCTTTTTTCCATTGTTAAAAAACTGACGCCTGGAAAAGAAGTTTTTTGGATATTGATAACGCTCGCTGTAACCGGCCTGGCGGTTTTTATGGTCATTTGGTTTTTCGTAGTGCCGAATTTATAGAAGAAAGAGGTTTTTATGTTGAATAAAAAAATCGTTGAACTGGCGTGCCGGCGCACGCAACTGGAAATGAAAGAGCAATGGGAACACCTCCGGAAGGAACTCAATACCATAAAAACGAAGATGGCTGTACAAGGCGCCTTGGGTTCCGGCGCGACACTGGTTCGGATTACCGATCTGTGCGCTCACGCCGTAAACAATCGGGCGCAATTAATATGGCACACCCTGCATCGATTTATTACAACAACAGGTATTCATTATTCCGATGAACTGTCTTCAGAGCTAAAGGCGTTGATTGCCCATGAACTGTCCGAAGACTTACCTGATTTCAAAGGTTATATCAGAAACACCATTAAAATACTTAATGCCCCGAAAACGGCCGAGAAGCTGTTAGATCAGCTCGACGGTGCCAGAGATCATGCATTGAACAAGGTCGGAACTGAAATCGATCTGTTTGTACATTCATTAAAGAAAAAAAGCGAACTGCCTGAAACCGGCACGGAATCAAAGAGTTTCAACATATATTCTCCTGCAGGTCCCATTCAGACCATCGATGCGGAACTCGGCCGGCAACTGATAAACGCTTTGGACGCTGTACAATCCGGCATCAATCAACTCCAAGATTTTCCGGAACCCCCCAAAAATGAGATTGTCGAAATTATCGGAGACTGTCGTACAGAACTTGAAAAAGCCAAGCCCAATATAATGAAATTGCGCAGTCTGTTAATGACGGTGGGCACATCGATTCAGAGCAATCACAGTTTGAAACCAGGATATGACGTGTTGAAGCAGGAACTCACCTACCTGGGCATATCGTTGTCCTAACATTGCATAAACAACAGGGCTGGTATTTATAAAAAGATAACATTATTATTTGGTTATTTACTATCTCTGGGCCGATATCAGCCGCTTTCCTTAACCTCGAGTTTCAGAAAAACCTGCCGGTGCCTCCATTCCAAACGCCTTATTTCTTCCACTTTCAGGGGTGTGCCGTCGATTTCTGCAGCCCGGCACCCGGGCCAGAAATAATCCGGTACTTTCTTAAAGAAATTTTCCATATGCTTTCCCCTGATCCAGATACCTTGCTTCAGAAACCCAGGCCCCAGTTCCAATGCCACGAGGTTGAAAAGCTTAAGCATCACGACGCCGTCTGCAACAGAATTGTGGCCGGCTGTATTCTGATGAGAAATTTGACGCCGCATGGCTGCATAAGCACCGCCGCGGCGCAACGTAGCCCCTGCCAACCCGGGCATTGCGGCTGAGAGGGCCAGGGTGGACTCCTGTCGGATCACAGCGGTGTCCACATCATCGACAGTTTTTCCATCCAGAAATATCGTTTGAATCCGCTGATCGACATAGTCTGCATGTACACCGAGTTGTTCGCACAGCAATTCTCGTAGGGAGCATCCTGTCCGGACTTTGAGTGTAAAACCCTGTCCGAGCAGCGAGGAAAAAAGTGAAAGACGGTCCGATTCTACGGTCAGCCTCAAGTTTATGGTCGAATAATTTTCAGGTTTCGGTTCCATGGGTCTCTTTACCACAGATGAAAATGGGGAGCCCCCTGCGGGACTCCCCATGGGATTACGGTCGAATACAAAGGGTTACCAGTTAAAGACCCGGTCAAGATCTTCATCTTTGACATCAAACGTTACATTATGGGGCGGGAGCGGCTCTTCCTTGAAGAAATTGGGCAGACGGTCGTCTTTTTGGGTAAAGCCGGCCCGGGAATTGAAATCCCTTTCAAAGGTAAGGATCGTTTTACCCAGTTCGGTTACATCGTCAGCAGTGAGGTTCTGACCGGTAAATGCGCCGATCATGTCAACAAGGGCTTCAAATGTTTCCGGCTGATCCAGAATTGCAAAGGCGATAAACAGGCACATTCCGGTGGCGTCGATGGCGGCCGTTGCGATCTGAAGGTTTCTGGAGAGCTCTACCTGTCCTTCGGGGTTTAGGGGGTCTACGCTGCCCCCGACATTGAGAACGTTGGCAGTGACCGCATAACCGGCCGTGTGATCGGCCCCCATGGTAGTGGTGGCGTAGGTGACCCCCATCCCCTGAACAGATCGGGGATCATAGGCCGGCAGGGCCTGCCCTTTGACCACAGGAACCCTTTCAACCCCAAAAACCTTGCCGGTTACGGCAGCACCGTTGCCGATAATGCGGCCCAGCGGGGACCCTTTCCCGACCTCTTTCAGAAGGTTGACGGCGGCTTCAGCATCACCGAATTCGGCCAGACCCGCTTCCATGGCCACACCGATGGCGGCACCCATTTCAATGGTATCGAGCCCGTAATCATCGTCCATACGATCGAGTTCGGCGATGGTGTCCATGTCATCGATACCGCAGTTTCCGCCGTGTGCCCAGACGGTTTCATATTCCGGTCTCTTGGTAACGAAGTTGCCGTCTTTATCATTGTAGATACCCGAGCAGCGGATAACGCAGCCTTTGTGGCAGCCGTGGGCGACCATGCCGCCGCGTGCCTTCATGATTTCCGACTGGGTTTCGCCGCTGATGTTGCCGGCACCGTCAAACCGGCCGGTTTTAAAGTTATGGGTGGGCAATGCACCGGCTTCATTGATGACATTGGTCAAGATGTTGGTCCCGAAGGAAGGGAGTCCCTCACCCGTTATGGGATGCTTCTTAAGACCCTGGACAAACGCCTTGTTGGCTGCTTTAAATTTTTCCGGGTCCTTGGGACTTCGGGTGGGCATACCGGTATCATCCAGAACGATAACTTTGATGCCTTTGGTTCCCATAACAGCGCCGACACCCCCGCGTCCTGCATGCCGGGTCGGTCTCTGCTCCATGTCGGTGAAGGCGACGGAAGCGGCAGCCATTTTCATCTCACCCGCCGGTCCAATGGAGATACAGGCAACCTTGTCGCCGTATGTTTCCCGGATCTTGTCGATGAGATCGTAGTTCCCCATCATCTTCAAACTGTTGTCAGGGGTGATTTCTACACCATCTTTGTTGATGACGACTTTATAGAGGGTATCGTCACCGGGTTTTCCTTCGAGTACAATGGCGGCATATCCGAGCCGGGCGATTACTTGAGCACCTTGTCCGCCTGAATTGGCTTCTTTGATTCCGCCGGTGAGCGGGCTTTTGCAGCCCACCGAAACACGTCCTGATTGAGCGGCGTGGCTCCCGCTCAACAGCCCGGGGGCAATGACCAGTTTATTGTCTTTTCCGAGGGGATGGCACAACGGCGGTACTTCTTTGGCGATAATGGCCGAGGTCATGCCGCGGCCGGCCAAACCGGCGTAGTCGCCCAGCGGTTCTTCACTGGCTTTCGGTCCACCGTCCATCCCCATATCGATTCTCAAAAGTTTGTCCATGGTTCCCTCTCTTTCATTCGCTCAAATTAGGTAGAAGGTAATCGGGCCCTACTAAAAATTCTTTGTACGGCCGAGCTGAACACTACTTTGAGTTTATCGTAGTCATGCGGAATGTCAAGCAAAACCACAGTCCGTGAAAAGGGCAACCGCATTGAAAAAAAATATGATTTATGAGATAGTCCCGGCAGGAATGGAAAAACATCGACAATGGAGAAACGGTGAGGATTGATCCGGGGAAACCTTTATCCCAGGATTGAAGTGACACGTTATTAATCATAACATGAAACACTTAACGAAGAAAATTCTTGTGATTTTTATCATTGCACTGGTTCATTTGGGTGTCAGCAGAACAGTTGTGGCCATAACGTTGGCCAGCACATCGGGGAATGCTTTTAACGGGGAGATGTCCATGTGGGTCAAGATGCTGATCTGGATAACAAAGGTGTTATATTTCCCGATTATTTCTCTTTCACTGTATTCAAGACAATGGTTTCCGGGAAAATTGATATACATACCCATTCTCACGAACAGTCTGCTGTGGGCGGCAGTGATTTATTTTACGGTTCGCTGTTTCTCAAAGGTATTAAAACCCTAATTGATCGTAAAAATATTGGGATAAATATTATAAGTATTTAAATTTTTGTAAATTTCGAAGATGCAGATGCATTTTCACAACGCGTTTATGTATTAATTTCATCTCTCAGACTGGCCGAACATTTAAACGTGACAACCTTTCTTTCCGAGAGCATCATATCTTCGCCGGTTGCAGGATTTCTGCCCCGTCGCGCATCCTTGTCCTTTACGCAGAATTTTCCAAATCCACTGATCAGGACATCTTCGCCGGATGTAAGGGTATCTTTGAGGACTCCCAGGAGAGATTCCACCAATTCGGTGGACTTCTTCATTGTGAATCCGTTTCGGTTGCTGATTTTTTCGATGATTTGAGCTTTTGTGAGTGCCATGATGTATTGCTCCTTTTTGTCTAAATAATCCAGGAAAGAACTGCCGTTCCAAGAATTAACGTAATAATCCCAAAAAACCTGTAGGTTTGATCTGATACCGAGTTTAAGTACCAGTCGGCAATTTTATCATACAGGTTATTCGGGTTCCAGAATATAAACCCCCCTTTCAATAGAGCCAAAATCCCAAAAAACCTTATCAGCCAAGACTGACGGGCCCATGCTGCCGAAAATAAGAGCAGAATCCCGGTGACGGCCGGTAGCGCAAAGAGAATTCTACGATCAAGATTTTTGACCAATTGTTTGAACACCTTCCTGGATTCATGTGAATAAAGAATCATCCAGGCACCGATTCCGATCCAGATCAAAGCAATCGCATAAAGAAACCATTTCATGTTCGACACCCTTTCCGATGAGAAATGAAAATTAATAGAGGAAAATCCGTATCGTGCTATAAAAATAGCATATATCCAGGTCTGACAGGTTTTGTCAAGATCTGATCTGCCATTTGGCAGGGCAAACGTTTTTTAAAATTCCACATGGGACAAGCAGATCTTTCCGGGTCAAGGGAACCATTTGGTATTTCCCGGGACTGTCCGGGACAAGTTCCTGCCCCGTAGGGATTTCTCCCATTAAAATGAACCTTCTGCTCTATGGACAATGAGAATAATAATTTGTTAAAAATCAATTGAACTCGACACTTGGGCGAACAATCCTTGAAAATATAGATGCAATCAATAAATCTAATGGGTTGTTGTTCGATTTGTCGGCA
>JAAXQD010000252.1 GCA_012974475.1 Desulfobacterales bacterium | reverse complement strand
AAGGCGGTTTTAAAGGGTGGGTCTTTTGTCCCGGGATGCTGTTTAATTCAACAGACAAATGGTGGGGAGATCAAGGGAAGCGCGATGCGCTCCATGAGGGATTGGATTTATGCCTCTACAAGGATCGGGAGGACACGATTCTTCGTCTGGGTGAACAGACAAAGGTCCCCGTAATATACGACGGCATAGTTGTTGGGATTATCGATGATTTTCTGGGGGAATCGGTGATCATAGAACATTTAATTTCCGACGGCCGTAACAACCGATTATGTACGATTTACGGTCATACAATCCCGGAAGATAATCTTTGCGTCGGCAAAGTCGTCAAGCAGGGGGATGTCATTGCAACCCTGGCTGACTCGAGTACGTTTAAAATAAAAATCTTTCCCCATTTGCACATCTCACTCGGGTGGACATCCAAAGAAATCTCATATGACAGACTGGATTGGGGAAACATAGGCGCTCCAAATACATTGACGATGTTGGATCCCCTGCAGTGTATTGATTGGCATTACCTCATATTGACGCGGGAAAAATGTGAGGAATGGTGCCATATCTTGAAAAGAGAATAAAAATTTAATATAAAAAGGTTGTTGCTGTTATTTCGTTGTATTAATTTGAAGTGTGCCGCATCAATAATTGCGAATTAGACACCGTTATTCACAATTCAGGATTTGAGACCATCTGCAGTCTGTACGCCGCAGCCGAAAACCCGGGGACAACGCGGATCCGGGCAAAAGGGCCGTTTATGGATGGAAACTAATTAATCGAGGAATATCCATGCTTCAATATAAAGTGAATTTTAATGACTTAAATTGGGAAGAACCGTTTGAAGGTGTTAAATGCAAAATTTTTAAGCACGGCGACACGCAATTACGCCTTGTTTTATATTCAAAAGAGATGCCGCTTCATTGGTGTGAAAAAGGACATTATGGATACATCCTCGATGGTAAGTTCGAAATTGAATACCAGAATGAAACAATAATCTATCAAACTGGAGATGGCGTATTTATTCCTGATGGGAAAGAACATAAGCATAGAGCTAAGGTTCTTTCTGAATTTGTAAAAGTAATATTTGTAGAAAATGTATAACTAGTGTCCATCCACAATTGTAAAATGGAAACTAACCATGCGCTGGACGCCGGCCGGATTTTCGCTGGTGCTCGAACCTGGCCGGTCATCACCACGATACCATTGAAAAAATATGAAGAAATACCTTTTAATAGCTGTTATTGCGGTATTGGCATATGGATACATTCAAGAGCGGAATATTACATTTCCTTTCTTTTCGTCAGGGTCGCAAAGCGATGACAGCGTTCTCCAACAGGCATATAACAACAGGCAAAGCGACCTCCAGGTACAAGGAGGGGGCGTTGTAATAAAGATATTGCCTGATGATCTTGAGGGGTCAAGACATCAACGGTTCGTTTTAAGGCTCAACAGCGGCCAAACATTGATAGTCGCTCATAATATTGATTTAGCCCCCCGAATCAGTGGCTTAAACAGAGGGGATAAAGTGGAGTTCTATGGTGAATATGAATGGAATGCAAAAGGTGGAGTTATCCACTGGACGCACCGCGATCCAGGCGGCCGTCATGCTGGCGGCTGGCTAAGGCATGAGGGCAAAACGTACGAATAGCAATGGGGGCAACAGTAGAGACGTATCGTTTATTTTCAAATAGCATCCGCCGATCCATTTAACCGCATCAACCCGGACTGGCAAATCCGCTGTGTTCCCTTGCCGTTCAGTTATGCCGAGCGTTATACTAGGAAATAACAATGAAAATCCGAATAGAAAAAGAATCAGATGTAAATCAAATCACCGAGATCCATAATCAGGCATTCACCGGTCCTGATGAAGGGAAAATCGTTGAAAACTTAAGAAAAAATAAAAATCTTACCCTATCGCTTGTCTGTGAAATAAACGACAAATTAACAGGGCATATCGCATACAGCCCGATCAGAAAACAGGAAGAAATCATAGGTGTCGGCCTTGCCCCTGTCGCCGTGCTGCCATCCATGCAAAATCAAGGCATTGGTTCGCAACTCATAAAACATGGCAACGCGCAAGCCTTTGAAATGGGGTTTAAACGAATATTCGTTCTGGGTGGACCCGAATATTATTCTCGCTTTGGTTTTACTTTGGCTAAGGAATACAATTATTATTGTGACTACGATCCTGAAGGAAATCATTTTATGGTTCAGGGAGAATTGTCGAAAGAAACAGAAAAAACTATAGCTTATTACTGTAAAGAATTTAACGTATGACAATTATCTCTGCCACTTGTCACCCATAGGATGCCACCATGAAACCGAGAGTAAGAATAGCGACAGCCCGGACCCCGGACGGAAGCGAGATGGTGCTTTATCAGCATGGCCGTGATTTCTCGATCATGATCAATGGTCAGGATTTGATGAACAGTCGCCAACATGAGTCGGAACTGGAGCTGGCGAGGCTGGGTTGTGCGCATCTGGCCGGTTGCAAGGCGCCCAGCATACTCGTCGGCGGCTTGGGTATGGGCTATACCTTGCGCCAGGCTCTCGATATGCTCAGCCCCCACGCCCAAGTGGTGGTGGGTGAGCTGTTGGGTGCTGTCGTCGAATGGAATCGTGAGTTTTTCGGGGAACTCAACGGCCAGCCGCTGGGGGACGAACGGGTTGACGTCAAGACGGGCGATATCGTCGAACTTATTTCACGGTCCAAGGGCAGATTCGATGCGATTCTGCTGGATATCGATAATGGTCCCAGCGCGATGACAGATTCAGGAAACCGCCGTCTGTACGGTCGTGAAGGAATTCGGGCCTGTCGCCGCGCGCTGCGAAAACAGGGGTGTCTGGCTGTATGGTCGGCTGAGCCGAGCAAGAAATTCGAGCAGCTCCTGATGAGTTGCAGCTTCCATGTGCGCCGTTTCCGGGTTTCCGCTTACAAGGGGAGTAAATCACAGTCACGTTTTGTATGGGTCGCTTCGGAGGACAAGATTATCCTGCCCCCCGGTGGCGGTGAGCCGCGCCTGCCGCTCAAGAACGAGCCGAAGGGAAGTTACAGACGGCCTCGAAAGAGACGATAGGCGATGCGTCCCGTTTATTTCCCAATCCAAACACTAAAAACAGGGAGGGTTTAATGACAGTTCTAATCACCGGAGGAACTGGCTTTACAGGTGCAGAATTGGCACGCACTCTACTGAAGAAAGGTGAGAGACTCACCGTTTTCGACATCAATCCTTTTTGGGTCTTTTTATCAGCAAACAAATATGGTTGCTTTTTAATCGGCACTGCTCAAGCTTGCCGACAGCATAGGAGGAAGACGCCATGAAATTACTTCGACAGATTGGCTCTCTGGTCTTCGTGTTAGGGCTTTTCATTGCCATCTTTGCCGGGATGCCATGGTACGTTTTCGTTGCGGATGATCCGGTGGTGCCCTGGTGGCTGAGGATCGCCGTTTTGGGCCTTCTGGGAGGTATCCTTTTGGTTCTGCTGACCGTGGCTCTCGAACAAAGGAAACAGAAAAGACCCACCGAGGTGTCACCGGCTACTGAATCTGACGATAGAATTCTGCTGTTGAATTCCGATTCAGTTCCCGGCCGAAAGACGCATGAGATTCTCGATCTCGTCCAGGGGCACACCGTTTTTGCCATCTGGTTGGGGAAGGATCTGTCCGCAATAATCAGACTCATCCTTGGCGGCGAATTGACCGAATACACGGAGATGATGGGTCGGGCCCGCGAAGTCGCGACAAACAGAATGATCATAAGGGCTGCAAAGCTCGGAGCCGACGCAATCGTCAATATTCGCTACACGACGACCAGTGTTGTGGGCAGTGCGGCTGAGCTTCTCGTTTACGGCACCGCCGTCAAGCTGGACCCATAGTTCATTTACTTGAAATGACGAACCCACTCCGCCGGTATCGCTACACGAGGAAGCACACCCCCTGAACAGGGACAAATGGGGAGGTAAAGGAATTTCCGAAAATTTAGATACAATAATTGAAAATTTAAAAGAAATTCGGAACGCCTTAAAATTACTTCACATCGGCCTGCAAACAAATGAAACCCAGCCTTCTTTGATCAGCACCTTAAGGGCTTCAAAATCCAGATTCGCCATCTTTTCCAAAACCTTTTCCTTGTCCGCTTCAACGATACCCGAACAGATCAACAGACCGTTTGGGGCCAGGACCCGTTTGATGTCATCGAGGAGGGTTAAAACCGCCGTTGTCGTTAAATTGGCAGCCACCAGATCGAAGCGCTGAGTTACCGTGTCCACAAGATGGGTGGTTAGGATTTTAAAGGTCGATTCCGATATTTTATTTTGAATCAAATTCTTACACGCAATATCAACAGCGACGTCGTCATTGTCCGTTCCCCAGAGGTTGATTGCCCCCAGTTTTGACGCCGCAACCATAAGGATGCCTGAACCGGTTCCCACATCCAGAAAAGAACCGTCTTTTTTAAGATATTTTTCGATCATGGCGATGCACATGCAGGTTGTGGGATGGGTTCCGGTACCAAAGGCCATGCCGGGATCGATCTCAAGAACGATTTCATCACGATTCCGGGAATAGTCCTTCCAGATGGGTTTCACCACGATGTTTTTCGTGATTTTCTCGGGCTTGAAAAAAGCTTTCCATGTTTCAGCCCAGTCTGCTTCATCGATCTTGGCATAAACTGCATGGGATATGATGCCGTTTGTTGTTTCTAGCCTTTTTAGATTTTTTTCAATTGTTTCGAGTCTTTTTTTAGACTGCTCATCATCGGAAAAATAGCCGATCACCGCCCAATGTTCGGGGATTACGGCATCGTCTCCCCAATCTTGAGAAGAGTCGATTTCCGGGGTTTCGACAACGACGCCCTGGAGGCCAAGGTCATAGAACAGATTGGAAATAAGCTCTGTGGCCAATTGCGTGTCTTGGAAATCAAAAATAACCTTTACTTCTATCCAGCGCATGATTTTCAATGGTTTCCTTGTAACGTTAGGATCGATTTGTGTAAAACTTTTCTTTTGGAGGATTAAAGTATCCGTATTTTAGACTCGGAAAAGATTCTTTAATTCCATCGAGAATATGTTGCATCCCCAAGGGTGTGCCGTGGTCGGCAACCGCAGACATCATATTCCAATACTTCAATGGATCAAAATTCAGGTTTCGCCATTGGATCATGTTTATGGGATGCTCCTTTAAAAACTCGGTCAGCGCTTCCAGTTCTTTTGGGGTGTCCGTGAACCCGGGACAATTTAAATAATTAATGGATACAAATTTCCCCAGTTGCACTGCAATTTCAATGCTCTTCATAACATCTGAAAAGCTGTAACTGTTGGGTCTAAAATATGCATTATAGCAGTTTTTTCTGACACTGTTGAGACTGATTCGAATGCTGTCGAGGCCTGCCTCAAAAAGCTTTTTCAGCGTTTGTGGCTTGCTCCCGTTGGTGTTCATGTTGATGGTACCGCGACCGGTCACGGAGCGAATCTTGTTTATGGCCGGTGCAATGACGGCGGCGGCCAGCAAGGGATCTCCCTCACACCCCTGTCCAAAGCTGACAACGCTTTGTTTTACCCGCCGTATGTGTAAAAGGGCCACCTCTGCTATCTCTGAGGGAGAGGGCGTAAAATCAATTCTGGCTTGGCTGTGAGGGATTTCACTGTTTTTCTGAAGGGACAAACAGCCCAAACAGCGTGCATTGCAGCTATGGGACGTCGGTAGCGGTGCTTCATGCCTGCCCAAAAAGAAATTTTTGGCGGCCGGACAGCCGTATTCCATGGCACATTTTTCAAGGTGGGTTTCCAGTCGGTTGTCCGGCATCTTCTTTTGTATGTCACCGATTCCGGCAACAACATCTTCGGTTTTCATCAATCGCAAATCCTGCCGCCGTTCTCTGTCCACCCGTATCACTGCGGATCTGAATTTACCCTTGTGCCATCCGACTGCCCCGTATGAGAACAGGGGAAGATATCCGGCGGCCGTGTTCTCCCGGTAGGCGGCCACATAGGAAATTACAAAACCGGGTGAATTAAATGCCGCAACCGGAAAAATCGGTTCTCCGGGTGTGCATGGATTTTCATCCAATATTTCAAACCGGTGATTTCCAATATTGTAAAGAACAGGCTTTCTGTCCGGCATCATCATAAGCTCGCCCCCGAATGGCATATGAATCGTGTCATCCAATGTCAGGGGAATAAGGGAGGAACCCGCCATCCCTGCAGCTGCATATCCATGAAGGTCAAAAATCTCCCCTCCATTGTTTGCGACAACGGCTGTCACAAAATTCTTTTTGCTGTGTACCGGTTTCATCGGCCTGTTTTTTGTTTTGTCCATCATCCTGCCTCTTCGTCCGGCTTTTATTACCAGACCGATCAGGGTATGTACATCTAACCCTAATATTTCACAGGGCCGGAAGATCCATTAATAAATACGGGTCCTTTTGTTTATGCAACGTTAGAGCCGTCTCGTTTATATAATGATTGATAATAACTAAATAATAGAATATATCTTAAATATTGGACGAAGTCTACAGTGGGAACGCCAATGAAAGCGCATGGGGAAGCGTTACGGTTTAAGGTGCCGACCCGGGAGGCGGTTGTCGATATTACGCCTCGGTGGAAAAATGGCTTCAAAAAAAAGCAGCGTAAAAGAAGACCTTGTTCTTTTCAATACAAAGTCGGTACCGTTAAAGGCGTCATCCCCTTTAACATCAAAGGGAAAATATTACCGAATGGGGGGCAAAATGAAAAGCTATCGAAAAGAATTGTGGTTTGAAGTACCTTCCCGTCGTGGTTTTGTTAATATTACGCCTCAAGTAAAAAAATGTTTGCGTGAAAGCGGTATTAAAGAGGGGTTCGTACTGTGCAACGCGATGCACATAACGGCCTCCGTTTTTATCAATGATGACGAATCCGGTCTTCACTATGATTACGAGGTTTGGCTCGAAAAACTGGCGCCGTACGGACCGGTGTCCCAGTACAAGCACAATGTGGGAGAAGACAATGCGGATGCTCACATGAAAAGACAGATTATGGGCCGGGAAGTGGTGGTTGCAATCACCGATGGCAAACTCGATTTCGGTACCTGGGAGCAGATATTTTACGGCGAGTTTGACGGTAGACGACGCAAGCGAGTTCTTGTGAAGATCATCGGAGAATGATAAATTTTGCTTGTCTCATTGAGTTGATAAGATCATATGGCCTATAATGGCAAAACACCCCCCGAATAAATATCCTCTTTTAAGTCCTCTGTTCTTTTGATATCATTATCGTATCCCTTTATTATTGAAAATAGATACTTGCAAGATGAACTAAACCGCTTCGCGGTAGTCCTTCTTAAAAAATGTATATCAGCTGCATGTAACCCGAAAAAGTTACCCATTTTCTGGACAGACCAGATCCCTTTCCGACTTTTCATGCACACCACAC
>JAAXQD010000230.1 GCA_012974475.1 Desulfobacterales bacterium | reverse complement strand
CGATGGAATTCGGTGTCTGCTCTTTTTGGCCGTCGAGAAGTGTTATGCAAAGATAGCGCTTTTCTTCCCCGGACGGCTCGGGTTGTTCCATGACCCACATTCCCCGGACTTCAATCTTAACGTTATGATCTGAAATAGACAACTGGGTCTTCAAAATTTTATTTTCAAAGAGGTCCAAAACTGCATCAAAGATTTTTTCCAAAGAGACCCAGGGTTATGTTGTGACAATATGCACATCTTTCCAAAAAGATTTGGCCATTTTAATTTCTGAAGCCTGATTGCCAGCATTCATTGGAAAGAACACCCGGGTGCCGTCTCTGAGTTCCATGAAAGGGGACCTGGAAAGGTCGACTTTTACATCTTCCCATCCGAGACGCGGAAAGAAGTATACACCTTTATTAAAAAATTTAGCATCCAGCGCCCACGCGACCTTTGACAACGGAGATTCTGCCTGTTTCTCTGTATTTTTTGCCATGGTGGGTATCGGTGTTTTCTGACCCGCAGTGATTGAAGGGTCGATGTCGGCTGTTTTGCCATGCTGGGTTGTCTGCCCAAACAGGGACGGGACCCGTGGCTGGCTTTGAATTTCTGGACCAGGAATCCGGATCATCTGACCGACATAAATGCGGTTCAAATTTTTAATTTTAGGATTCATCACCCTGAACAATTTCATGCCATTTTCATATGCTTGGGTACCATAACCTTCAAACTGTTTGGCAATAAGGATGGATATGGAATCCCCTTTTTGGACCCGATATGGGGACGAATGCCTTTCAAGGGCTTGAGACATGCGGGAATCGGCTATAAATGGAATGGTAACAACCCCCGAGGATTGTTCCGGAAGGGCGTCCCGGGTGACTTTCTTAAGAGGAATCAGGATGTGCTGTCCCGGACGAATTCTGTCAATGTTATGAACGTGAGGATTCAATCGTTTGAATATCCGTAAAAATTCCGGGTAATCCTTGTGAGAAAGTTCCCCCTTTTGTCTGAAAAGTTTAAAGATCCAATCATTTTTTTTTACAACATACGGATCACAGAGTATGTTCCAGCCCCTGTCGTAACGAACAACGTAGTTTTTGTATACAAAAGCGCAATATGCGGGACGGAGAACAATCAGACATGCTAAAACGAGTGTCGAGCAACAGACGGATATTAAACACACGTCTTGAATCTTCATGCCTTCAGCACCTTTTTGAGACTCAAACGCGTTGCGACCTCCTCGGATATCCGTTCGACAAAATTATCGAACGCTGCACCCTGCAATGGTTTCCCCGGAGCAGGGACTTTTGGGAGATCCTTTGGGTGAACGTAAACAGGCGCATTCATAAGTGCCGGGTCCGAAACAATTCCGAATTCTGCAGGAAAGCTTTTTTCAAAATACATCTCCTGAAAACCGGAAAACTTGAGTGCATGGGCTGTGGAATCGACCACGGCGACATCATTGTTTCCGACAATTTTCTGCTTGCGTGCTTCCACCAGGCCGGCAAGCGATTCTCCGCCGTGGGTACAGGCAATATGTCCGTTCCGATTGGCCAAAAGTTCCCAATCCATGATGGATTGTTCAGAAACCTCCATAAAAAATACATTCTGCCTGTCCGACATCCGGTTATAAGCATCCACCAGATGAATCACCCTCGGCATTGAAACAGGATTCCCGATCATGGCGGCCTGGGCAACACTGGACTTGACGGTCACCGGTCTAAACTTTCGTTTCTCAGCATCCGGTTCGAGGTAATATCGGTAAACAGGGTTGGCATGTTGAGACTGAACGCCCAATATTTTCGGCAAAGACGTTATGATACCGGTCTCATAAAATTTTAAAAACCCGCTGATCACAGCGGTAATATTGCCGGCGTTACCAACGGGTAAAACCACCACCTTATCTTCCATGTCGTATTCAAAGGATTGGGCAATTTCATATGAATACGACTCCTGTCCAAGTATCCGCCAGGCATTTTTAGAGTTGAGAAGTGCCACATTATAGTTTTCTGACAGTGCTTCAACAACCTTCATACAATCGTCAAAAACACCCGGAATCTCGAACACAGCAGCACCGCTTCCCAGGGGCTGAGAAAGCTGTTGGGGGGTGACCTTCTTGTGGGGAAGGAGCACGGCAGATTTAACATGGGGTTGAAGATAGGACGCATATAAGGCAGCAGCAGCGGAGGTGTCTCCGGTAGACGCACATATGGCCAGCACGTCGGAAACATAACCTTTTTGAAGCAAAAAATGGATATAGCTCAAGGCACTGGCCATCCCCCGGTCCTTAAAGGAGGCGCTGGGATTTTGACCGTCATTCTTAAAGTAGAATCTGACACCGGCTTTCTGTTGCAAAAAATCATTTGCTTCGACAATCGGTGTGTGTCCTTCGCCCAGATAAATCACCGAATCGAGGGGTATCACCGGCCCGATAAATTCATGATACAGATAGATCCCCTTCAATGCTGGAATGGTAAGCATCTTGCGGTAGTCAAAAATTTTTCGCCAGATCTCTCCCGGAATCTTTTTTAAACGCTCAAAATTGAGGTCGTAAATGAGAAGCACCTGTGCGCAATCCGGGCACGTATAGAGCAGTTTATTAATTCCGTACCTTTGGCCACAGCCCAGGCATCGATAAATCAGTTCGCCCTCATGCTGAGGAATTATAAAGGGTTGAATTTCTTTTGGAAAATTTTCTGGTTTCACGGCACGAGTTTTTCCATTCCCCCCATATAGGGTCTTAGGGCTTCGGGAATAATCACAGATCCGTCAGCCTGTTGAAAATTTTCAAGTACTGCAGCAAAGGTCCGTCCCACTGCAAGACCGGATCCGTTGAGGGTATGGACAAGTTCTGTCCCTTTTTTCCCTTTTCTTTTGAATCTAATGCTGGCGCGCCGGGCCTGAAAGCTTTCAAAATTGCTGCATGACGAAATTTCTCTGTAAACCCCTTGCGCGGGCATCCACACTTCAATATCGTAGGTTTTTGCTGCAGAAAAGCCCAGGTCGCCGGTGCACAGATTGATAACCTGATAGGGGAGCCCGAGGTATATTAAAATCTTTTCGGCATTGTTTAAGAGCGTTTCGAGCTCATCATAAGACGTCTCCGGTCGGGTGAACTTCACCAGTTCGACCTTGTTGAACTGATGCTGCCGGATCAAGCCCCGGGTATCCTTGCCATGGGAACCTGCTTCTGAACGAAAACACGGGGTATACGCCGTGTAGAGAATCGGCAACATGTCTTCATCCAGGATTTCGCCTTTATGGATATTGGTAACAGGGACTTCCGCCGTCGGAACCATGAAATAATCCCACCCTTCCAGCTTGAAAAGATCCTTCTCGAATTTCGGCAACTGACCGGTGTTGGTCATACTGTCCCGGTTTACCATAAAGGGGGGAAGTATTTCTTTATAACCGTGCTCGGTGGTATGGATATCCAGCATAAAATTAATCAGCGCCCTTTCCAGCTTTGCACCGGCCCCCAGATAGAGCGGAAAACGTGCACCGGTAATTTTGGATGCTGTTTCAAAATCCAAGATCTTAAGGTTTTCGCCCAAAGTCCAGTGAGGCAGCGGTTCGAAATCGAAATCCGGGGGGGTGCCCGTCTTTTTAAGAACCGGATTTTCAGAACTGTCTTTGCCGATAGGAACGGACGTGTGGGGCAAATTGGGCAACCCAAAAAGAATTTGGTTTATCTTTTCTTCATTTTCGGTCAAATGAAGCTCCAGGGTTTTGATTCTCCCCCCAACTTCGCGCATCTCGGTCACAAGATCATCCGCATCTTCACCGTTTTTCTTCATGCCAGCGATCTTCTCCGAGACAACATTCCGGCGATGTCTTAAAGTTTCAATCTCGAGCAGAAGAGACTTGCGTTGGGTATCGGAATCTTTAAAAGTTTCCAAGTCCGCTGTGTCTCCTCTGTTTGCCAGCGAGATTTCTATTTTTTCCAGATTTTGTCTTACAAACTTGATTTCCAGCATATCGGTTTTAATATTCCTTTAAATCTTAATTCGGTTTGTTCAACCGACGTTTCATAACCTAATTTTTTAACGCTTTTTTTCACACCTGAACCGGATTGCCACTACCTGTATTATCGACAGCCTGATTTGGGGAAAATTCTTTTGCCTTGTATCACGGGCAAGCCATATCGTCAATGATTATTATAAGTTGACATTGTTCATTAAATTTGTATACTATAAAAAACATTCAAAATGTTTGCGCGGGGGAAAATATCCATGGAGGAAATTCGAGAAACAAAGGATGAGATACGCAGCAATGTTGCAGAGGCACTTGCCGCACTTTCAGCCAAAGAAGTTGAAGCAAAAACAACAAAAATAGAAAATCGGCTCTTTGAATTCGCTAATTTTCTGGAAGCCAACATTGTTTTACTCTATATCAACAGTAGCTGTGAAGTTAACAGTCTGAAAATCATTAAAAGATGTTTCAATTACAACAAAATCGTTATTCTGCCTGCTTTTGACACAACAAAACATAAAATGAAATTGATAAAAATCGACAATGTCGACACGGATTTGACGCTGGGTCCCAGAGGCATCTTGGAACCGGATCCTATCCAATGCAACGTTGTCCCCATCGAATGCATCGACATTGCAATTATCCCAGGCATCGCTTTTGATGAAAAGGGCGGAAGAATAGGATCCGGCGATGGATATTACGACCGGCTTATTCCAAGCCTCTCCATTACCACAAGAAAAGTCGCCTTGTCGTTAGAAGACCAGATCGTTCCACAAATACAAATGGAATCCCACGACAAGTATGTGGACATAATTATTACAGATAAACGGATTATCTATAAAATATAACCGGATAAAGCTCCCCGGACCCTCAACGTGTTGCGCTCAATATTTTTTCCAGCTTCTGAAGATTTTCTTCCTGCCCAACGGCGATGACAGTGTCGCCGGCCTCGATAACCGTCTCAAATGAGGGATTGAACAACATGCTGTCGTCCGGTTTTTTTATGGCGATGATAATCAGATTAAATCGCTGCCGAATACCGGAATCCTTCAGCATCAGATTGATAAGGCTGGACGAAGGATTGACCGGTATCTCTTCCATTTGAATATCTTTACGCCTGTGAGCAAAAGCCAGATCCAGAAAATTTGTCACCGTTGGACGGATGATCCGCTGGGCCATACTGGCGGCTCCCATATCATAGGGTGACTCCACCATGTTGGCGCCTGCAGCCAGCAATTTAGACTTCGATCCCTCTTGAGAGGCCCTTGCCATGATGTAAACGTCTGGATTGAGTTGTCTGGCGGTGAGCACTAGGAATACATTGTCCGTATCAGTCGCCAGGGCTGCAATCAGACCTTTCGCGCGTTTTATTCCCGCCCCGAGCAGCGTGGCCTCATCTCCGGCATCACCGGATACATAGACCATTTTGTCATCATCCATGACCGGAACAAGTTCAAGATCCTTTTCGATAACCACCAGGTCCGCCGGCTTTCTTGCCAACATCTTGCATAGAATTTTTCCGATACGTCCATATCCGCAAACAATATAATGATTATTCATTCGATCTATCTTTTTGTCCAAGCTTCTTCTCCCCAATATGGTCCTAATTTGGCCTTCGACCACAAACTGGACGACGGCACCCGCAATATACAAAAAGTAAACCACACCGATGACGATAAAGAAAATCGTGAACATCCGCCCCAAATCGCTCACTTCGTGGACTTCACCGTATCCCACAGTGGTGAGCGTGGTAACCGTCATATACAATGCATCTAAAAAACCCCAATCTTCGATGGTCATATATCCGGTGACACCGAACAGAATAATGAGTATTAAAAGAAAAAAACATAATCTCAAATGTTTTATGCTCTTCATGGCGTTGTTTTGTCCGATTCAATCCAGGAATTTACTCAATATTCGGAAATACCGCGCATAACTTCCATTTTTAGCACATTTTGGGATGTATCTCATGTCACGATCACCAGATTATGTGACATTGTGATGAAAAATCAAGCGCTTTATTTCTTTATTTTAAAAGGTTTCGAGGCCTTTTGATGATAAGAGCGCATCCATGGCAAATTAAAATTCCGGACGAAAATACGCATCGGACAAAATATAAAGGGTTTTTTGGGAAACCTTCGGTGAGCAGATTCTAAATTCTTGACGTAACCCCTCAAAGTTGATAGAAATTCCAAATATTGCCATGTCGACTCCCACGGACTTACGCCCGTGGCATTTGCGAAATAAATTAAACGGGTTTTGAAGCCTTACAGCGAGATCATTTTGAAAAACGTTCTTTGAAATGGCCGCTAGCAAAGTGCCGCGGAAAAATTGTACCCCTTCAGGTTAATTATAGGTTTATTATTTTGAATGAAAATTCTTTAAAGTATGAACGCCAGCGTGAAGAGATGGTCAGAAAACAGATTGAAGCACGCGGCGTCACCGATCCAGACGTCCTGGCCGCCATGCGCAAGGTTCCCCGGCACCTTTTTGTGAGTGAAGCGTTAAGAGATCAGGCCTATGGTGACTTTCCGCTCCCCATCGGAGAACAGCAGACCATCTCACAGCCATATATCGTAGCGGAAATGACCCGGGCACTGCAGCCCGGAAAAGACGACAGAATACTCGAAATCGGAACAGGGTCCGGATATCAGGCTGCCATTCTAGCGGAAATTGTTTTCCGTGTTTATACCGTCGAGAAAATACACGCGCTTCATATAAAAACTCGCAAGCTTTTTGATACGCTTCATTACCACAATATTGTAACCAAATATTCTGACGGCACTTCTGGCTGGGCTGACGAAAGCCCTTTTGACGGTATTATTGTTACCGCGGGTTCTCCGAGTATTCCGACACCCTTGGTGAGTCAACTCGCTGTGGGGGGATGTATGATAATACCCGTTGGAGACCAGTATTCCCAAGAACTCATAAAACTTTACAAGGATGAACACGGCATTCACCAGACCAATTTAGGGGGCTGCAGATTTGTCAAACTTGTGGGTGAATATGGATGGAGATCATAATTCATGCTTCGTCGCCTCTACGACTGGGTGCTCCGCTGGGCGGAAACACCCTATGGATCATGGGCGTTATTTTTACTGGCCTTCAGTGAATCCTCTTTTTTCCCGATTCCCCCGGATATACTCCTTATCGCGCTGGCGGTAGCCATACCCCAAAAATCTTTGAAATATGCATTGATATGTTCTGCGGGGTCCGTCCTCGGAGGATGCTTCGGCTATCTGATCGGGTGGCAGTTTATGGCCTCCGTCGGCGACCGGATCGTAGACTTTTACGGCCTGACCCCAAAGGTTGAATACATCGAAATTCTCTACAATAAATATGATGCATGGGCAGTGGGAATTGCGGGTTTTACACCGATACCGTATAAAGTATTTACCATTGCGGCCGGCGCATTTAAAATCAATTTCTCCGTATTTGTCATCGCATCCTTGGTGTCTCGGTCTGCTCGCTTTTTTCTTGTGGGGGGTCTCATTTACATTTTCGGCCCAAGTATCCAGTCTTTTATCGATAAATACTTTAACATTCTTGCCATAGCATTTACAGCTCTTCTAATTACAGGGTTTTTAATCATTAAATATCTATTGTAAAATTTGGGATGCTTTTGAC
>JAAXQD010000090.1 GCA_012974475.1 Desulfobacterales bacterium | reverse complement strand
ATATAAAACCATAATATTTACTTGGAGGGATAATTTTTCAATGAATATTGTTGAGCTTAAGGAAAAGAAAATCAGCGAGCTGAACCATATGGCCAAAGATTTCAAAATTGACGGTGCTGCCGGGATGAGAAAGCAAGATCTTATTTTTGCGCTACTACAGGCAGAGATCGAAAAGACCGGTTTGATATTCGGAGAAGGCACGCTCGAAATTTTGCCCGATGGATTCGGATTTTTGCGCGCACCGAATTACAATTATTTGCCGGGACCAGACGATATTTATGTGTCACCATCGCAGATACGTCGTTTCAACTTGAGGACCGGTGATACGGTATCCGGTCAAATCCGTCAGCCAAAGGAGACGGAAAGATATTTCGCGCTGTTAAAGGTTGAAGCGGTCAATTATGAAGATCCAGAGGTGGCCAGGGAGAAAATCCTTTTTGACAATCTGACGCCGCTGTATCCTGACAGAAAGACTATGCTCGAAGCTGATTCTGACAATTATTCCATGAGAATAATGGACCTTTTGACACCCATCGGTTTTGGCCAGAGGGGGTTGATTGTTTCACCTCCCAGATCCGGTAAGACAATGCTTTTGCAGTCGATTGCCAATAGTATCAGTGCCAATCATAAGGATATTGTTCTGTTCGTACTGCTCATTGATGAACGACCGGAAGAGGTTACGGACATGCAACGATCCGTGGATGGTGAAGTGATCAGTTCAACCTTTGATGAACCTGCCGAAAGGCATGTGCAGGTCGCGGAAATGGTCATAGAGAAAGCCAAACGCCTTGTGGAGCATAAAAAGGACGTTGTTATCTTATTGGATAGTATCACCAGACTGGCTCGGGCATACAATTCGGTTATCCCTCCCAGTGGAAAAATCCTTTCCGGCGGTGTTGACTCAAATGCGCTTCAACGCCCGAAACGCTTTTTCGGTGCTGCCAGAAACATTGAAGAGGGCGGAAGCCTCACCATTATCGCAACGGCCCTTGTGGATACCGGAAGTCGTATGGATGAGGTTATTTTTGAAGAATTCAAAGGCACCGGCAATATGGAGATTCAACTCGATAGAAGACTTGCCGATAAACGCGTCTTTCCCGCGATTGATATCAAGAAATCCGGTACGCGTAAGGAAGAGCTCCTTATGGATCATGATACTTTGACACGGGTATGGATTTTAAGAAAGCTGCTTTCATCGTTAAATCCTGTAGACAGTCTTGAATTTTTGCTTGATAAAATGAATGGAACTAAGGATAATAAACATTTTCTAAATTCCATGAATGCATAAAAAAGAAATAGGAGGTTTAAAATACATGAAGGTGAACATTCACCCTGAATATTCAGAGACAACCATAAAGTGCGCATGTGGAAATGTGTTGGAGGCTAGCTCGACAAAATCGGATATACGCGTTGAGATCTGTTCGAAATGTCATCCTTTTTTTACGGGAAAACAGAAACTTGTGGACACTGCCGGTCGAATTGAACGTTTCCGCAAGAAATATGAAAAATTTCAGAAAAAATAGACAGCCCATTCACGTATTCTTTTAAATCTTCATATATTGAAGTAAGCGATAATGGGCGTTTTATTTTTTACGACCCCATAATTTTTTAAGTGATATTTTTTCGGCAGGAAACATTTACCACTTGTTTTTTCATAACATTTTAGGCCGTTGAAAGGATGGAACATTCAGACAATCCAGATTTCAAGGCCTGATCCTTCCGGGGCGGATAAACCTCGTGCTTTGCTGAATATGAACCATGTTCGATAAATTAACAGGTGTTGAAAATCGCTTTTTTGAGGTTGAAAAGCTTTTAAGCGATCCTGCAATTGTTCAGGATCTGGAGGCATACCAGAAGTACAGCCGGGAACATTCCGATCTCAACAAGATTGTATCCGTTTTCCGAAAGTATAAACAGACCCTATCGGAACTCAATGACAGCTTGGAGCTGTTGAAAGATAAAGATCCGGATATCAAAGAGATGGCCCGTGAGGAAGTCAACGCCCTTACCCTCAAAAAAGAGCGCTTTGAAACCGATCTCAAGAAGCTACTTTTGCCCAAAGATTCCAATGACGCTAAGAATGTTATCCTTGAAATACGTGCCGGTACAGGTGGAGAAGAGGCCGGACTGTTTGTCAGTGATCTTTTCAGAATGTACAGCAGGCATGCTGAAGGCAAGAACTGGAAAGTCGAAGTCTTAAGCCATCACACCACCGGTGTCGGTGGGTTAAAAGAGGTTGTCGCCATGATCCATGGAAAAGGGGCATACAGCTGTTTTAAATATGAAAGTGGTACACATCGTGTTCAACGTGTTCCGGAAACCGAGACACAGGGGCGGATACATACGTCTGCGGTTACCGTTGCGGTTTTGCCCGAAGCCGAGGATGTCGAACTCCATATTGATCCGGGTGAGATTAAAGTCGATGTCTTCCGAGCGACCGGACCGGGCGGTCAGAGTGTCAACACAACCGACTCAGCCGTACGTCTTACCCACCTGCCGACAGGTATCGTTGTTACATGCCAGGACGAAAAATCCCAATTAAAGAACAAAAACAAAGGGATGAAAGTCCTACGTGCCCGTATTCTTGATGGGATGATCAGGGAACAGAACGAAAAGAGATCTCAAGAGCGAAAAACCCAGATCGGAGATGGAGATAGAAGCGGAAGAATAAGAACCTATAACTTTCCCCAGGGCAGAGTTACCGACCATCGAATTGGGCTCACCCTATACAAACTGGAACAGATTCTGCAGGGCGAAATAGATGAGATCATAGAAGAGCTTACAACTTTTTATCAGACCCAGGCATTACAGAATGCAAAACCCAACGAACTCCATTAAGCCTGAATGGACCATAATAAAACTCCTCAAGTGGACCACTTCTTATTTTAAATCCCGAGATATTGAAAGCCCAAGAGCGACAGCTGAGATACTTCTTGCCCATATCTTAGAATTAAAAAGGATAGATTTGTATTTGCAGTACGATCAGCCGCTATGTGCAGAAGAATTGTCACGGTTTAAGGCGTTGATAAAAAGGCGGGTGAAAAGGGAGCCGGTTGCATACATTTTGGGATTCAAAGAATTCTGGTCCATGGATTTTGCAGTTACAAAAGATGTTCTGATTCCGAGACCTGAAACCGAGTTTTTGGTTGAGGCTGGATTGAAATTATTGCCGGAAGGTTCGATGTCCAAACAAAACCTAACCCGAAAGCGAATATTAGAGCTGGGGACGGGGTCCGGGGCTGTAATCCTGGCACTTGCATCCATGCGGCCCCATCATCTTTTCTTTGCATCGGATCGGGCCATCGCGGCGGCGGTTCAGGCCAAACAAAATGCAGAGCGTCATGCTCTCCATGGATGTGTCATTTTTTTTTGTTCGGACTGGTTTGGCACTTTCGGTAACGGAAAACCGGTGTTTGATGTCATTGTATCAAATCCACCATATGTTCCGAGTGGGGTGATTGCCGGACTTCAACCTGAAATTAACCGGTATGAGCCGATTTCGGCCCTTGACGGCGGTGAAGACGGGCTTTCAAGCTTGAGATCTATAGTGAATGCCGCTCATCGGCATCTCTGCCGGGAGGGCTGCCTGTTGCTGGAGATCGGCCATGATCAGAAAGATGATATTCTGAAAATCATCGAACAGTCCGGGAATTATGAAAAAGTCATCTTTACAAAAGATTACAGCGGATACGATCGTATTGTCCAGATGCAGAAAAAGAGAACATAACAAAAACACGGCGTTTTAAAAGCAAAAAATATAAAAAATGGTTGCGAGTCGACATTTTATTTGTTAGATGTATCAGTTTAATAAATTCGCACGCCTTTGGACCTGTTTCCCGGTGCCCCGCATGGCGGGGTCGGATGCAGGAGTGATATGGGCGGTGGAAAAACCGATTAAGAAGGGAGAAAAAAAATGGCTTATATTACAATGAAAGAACTCCTTGAAGCCGGAGTTCATTTTGGTCATCAGACAAAACGTTGGAATCCCAAGATGAAACCTTATATCTTTGGGGCCAGAAACGGTATCTATATTATCGATCTTCAGAAAACCGTTCGGATGTTCAGAACCGTGTACGATTTCATCGTTGAAACGGTGGAAAATGGCAAATCGCTGCTTTTTGTGGGTACAAAGAAACAAGCGAGAGAGTCGATCTATGAAGAAGCGAATCGATGTGAGATGTTTTACGTTCATAACAGGTGGTTGGGGGGAATGTTGACAAACTTTCACACCATAAAAAAAAGTATCGACCGCTTGAACTATCTTAACGGCATTGTAAACGATCAAACCATCGATCTTTTTCCCAAAAAAGAGCGGCTGAAATTAAGAAAGGAGCGCTTTAAGCTCGATAACAATCTTGGCGGAATCAGAACTATGAACGGGCTTCCAGGGGCGATTTTTGTTGTTGACCCCAAAAATGAAGCCATTGCCGTCCGTGAGGGAAGACGCCTGGGGATCCCTATCATTGCAATTGTGGATACCAATTGCGATCCTGATGAAATCGATTATATTATACCGGGGAATGATGATGCAATTCGTGCAATACGGCTCATTACATCCAGAATGGCCGATGCTTGTGTTGAAGGAAGAGAGCGTCTGGCTGAAAAACAGCAGGCTGAAACCGACAAAGAAATAGAAGAGGTCTCTGCTGTGGAAGCTGCCAGTGCGGAGTTGAAACCGGGTGAACGGAAGGTGATTTCAGACGGTTCAGAAGGTCCCGTTGTGGAGATAATTAAAAGAACAACACCTGAAGGTGAACCTGATTCTGAAAAATTAAAACATGCCGACAGCGAAGAATCCGGGGAAAAAACTGAAGTAGAAGGAACAGGAGAATAGTGATGTCAACAATTAGTGCGACAATGGTTAAAGAGCTTCGCGAGAAGACCGGCGCCGGAATTATGGATTGTAAAGGAGCACTTGCAGAGTGTGATGGTGATATGAGTCAGGCCGTCGATTTCTTAAGAAAAAAAGGTTTGGCGACGGCTGCTAAACGCGCCGGAAGGGCGATGACAGAGGGGATAATTGAGTTTTATATCCATATGGACAACAAACTCGGGGTTCTGGTTGAAGTTAATTGTGAGACCGATTTTGTTGCAAAGAATGACGATTTCAAGGAATTTGCAAAAAATATTGCCATGCACATTGCCGCCACCAATCCCGTTGGGATCCGACCCGAAGACGTTCCTGAAGAGACCATCAACAGGGAAAAGGAAATCTATCGGGGCCAGGTACTGGAAATGGGCAAACCTGAAAAAATAGCGGATAAAATTGTAGAAGGTAAGATGCAGAAATACTACAAGGAAAGTTGCCTGATGAATCAGGCTTACGTTCGTGATCCCGATATCATCATTGAAGATCTGTTAAATGAAATGATTGCAAAAATCGGTGAAAATATTTCAATTAAACGATTCGCAAGATTCAGGATTGGGGAATTATAGACTTTGACCATGCCCAGATATAAAAGGATTCTCCTAAAACTTAGCGGTGAAGCACTGATGGGGGATCAGAGTTTTGGGATAAGTCCCGAGATGATAAAGGACGTGGCTGGAGAGGTCCGTTCTATATTCGACCTCGGGGTTCAAGTTGCCATTGTTGTCGGCGGCGGTAATATTTTCAGAGGCATCGCCGCCTCCTCATATGGCATGGATCGGGTCTCCGCCGACCGAATGGGAATGCTGGCCACCGTCATTAACAGCCTTGCGTTACAGGATGCTTTGGAGAAAAAAGGGGTTGTGACCCGTGTTCAGACGGCTATTTCAATGCATGAAGTGGCGGAACCCTTTATCGCTCGGAAGGCAGTTCGCCACCTGGAAAAGGGACGGGTGGTTATATTTGCAGCAGGTACCGGGAATCCTTACTTTACAACCGATACTGCTGCGGTCCTCAGGGCCCAGGAAATACATGCGGAGATCCTTTTAAAGGCCACCAAGGTCGACGGACTCTACGATGCAGATCCCGTTATCGATAAAAACGCTAAATTTATAAGAGAAATCAAATATATGGAGGTTATCGAAAAGCAACTCCACGTTATGGATATGACAGCGATTTCTCTGGCAATGGATAATAAGCTTCCCCTTATTATCTTTAATCTGACCCATAAGGGGAATATTAAAAAGGTGGTGTGCGGAGAAACGGTGGGAACCCAGATAAACCATTAAAGGGAGACGCCATGATTGAATCGATATATCAAGAAACCAGAGATGGTATGCAAAAGTCGATAGGTGCGCTAGAAAATGAATTGAAAAGGATCCGGACAGGACGTGCTTCCCTTTCACTTATGGATGGAATTCGGGTCGATTATTACGGCACACTGACACCCCTTAACCAAATGGCATCTCTTGCTGTTCCCGAAAGCCGGCTGATTACCATACAACCTTGGGACGTATCCGTTATCAAGGATATTGAAAAGGCCATATTGAAGTCCGATCTCGATCTTACACCTTCAAATGATGGCAAACTGATACGGATCTCCATTCCGCCGCTGACCGAAGAGAGAAGAAAACAGCTTGTAAAGGTCGTATATAAAAAGGGCGAAGAACATCGGGTTGCGGTGCGCAATCAAAGACGTGATGCCAACGATCTGCTGAAAGGCTTGAAGAAGGATGGCGAAATTTCGGAAGATGATGCTTTCAAGGCTCAAGATCAGATACAGAAAATAACAGATGAGTATATCCAGCTTGTCGATGAAGTCTGTAAAGATAAAGAGAAGGAGATCCTTGAATTCTAATTCACCTTCTGTTGTTAGCACAGATCTTAATCCTGAAAAACTACCCTCCCATGTGGCCATCATTATGGATGGTAACGGTCGATGGGCCAAAAAGCGCCTATTAAATCGGATCAGAGGTCATGAAAAAGGCTCCGAAACCGTTCGAACGATTGTTCGGACCTGCCGCGAAATCGGAATTCCTATTTTGACGCTGTATGCGTTCTCCACCGAAAACTGGCAACGACCCAAATCCGAAGTCACTGCTCTCATGTCTCTCCTTAAAAAATTTCTCGAATCCGAAAAAACAGAGATGCTGGGCAACAATATTCGACTGAATGCCATCGGGCAGATCGAACGATTGCCGGAAAATGTCCGGCAGACACTGCATAAGACCATGGATTTAACAAAAAACAATGACGGTTTGCGCCTGAATCTCGCATTGAGTTACGGCGGACGGTCTGAGATTCTAAGGATGGTCAAACAGATTGCAATAAAGGTTAAAGATGGTCATATCGATCCGGATTTAATAACCTCCGAGCTTATATCCGAGCATCTTTATACCGCTGATATGCCGGATCCTGATCTTCTGATCAGAACCAGCGGGGAAGTGCGCATCAGTAATTTTCTACTCTGGCAGATCGCATATACGGAAATTTATATCACAGATACCTTGTGGCCCGATTTTGGAAAGGATGAATTTGTGCAAATTCTGAAAGACTATCAGCGCCGTGAGCGAAGATTCGGTAGAACCGGATCCTGATCCAGCATTTTTCAACCTCCGGTACAGAGCTCAATTCGCTTCGTTCATAATTGAAATGCTGGAATACTGGAATGATGGAATAACGGGTTGTTGACAAAATTCAGTTTAAAAAAGAAGTAAAAAATATCTTATAAATCGAAAC
>JAAXQD010000216.1 GCA_012974475.1 Desulfobacterales bacterium | reverse complement strand
AGATGTGTATAAGAGACAGTACCCCGCTATCGTATATAATGGCCTCAATTTTTTTAAACGGTTTGCCCATAGCACCTTTGTATTATCGTTATCCGTCCTCCAGCTCCCGACACTTAAACCCTAATACATGCTTTAAAGGTATGGCTTGATCACTTTTATCGTCTTTTCAACAGCCCCTTTATTGGCGGTCAAAACCCCCAAGGCGTTCTTTCCCATCTCCAAAGCTCTTTTGTCATTTTCAATAAGTAAAACCAGGGCGTTATAAAGCGCTTTTGCGTCCTTGACACGAACGGCACCTCCAGCATCCAAAAGCATCTTTGATATGTCAGCAAAATCGCTCATATCATGTCCAAATATAATCGGTTTGGAAAATGCTGCGGGTTCAAGAGGATTGTGTCCACCGCAATTCACCAGACTCCCGCCAATAAATGCGATATCAGCTATAGCATAAAGTTTTTTTAGAAGGCCTATGGTATCAATGATGATAACATCCAATATTTTGCCGGATGATATCTTTTTAAGTCCTTTCATGAGGCCAACTGAATATCCTGCAGAATAAAAAATACGAAATACTGAAGCGGCACGTTCCGGGTTACGGGGTGCCACAATGAGTAATAAATCATCCTCGTGATGTTTTATTTTTGAAAACGCATCCAACAGCATCGACTCTTCACCTGGATGCGTGCTCCCTGCCAAAAATACCTTCCGGGCATTCTGTATGTGCATGGATTGCCTTAAGCTATCTGTTTCTTGTGAACCCTGGATTTGATGTGTTACATCAAATTTAACGTTCCCGGTTATAGTTATCCGATCGAATGGAACACCAAGTTCTTGAAAACACCCTGCATCCTCTACAGATTGAGCACAGATATGAAAAAAATTCAAAAATACCTGTTTGGCAAATAACCCAAAACGTTTGTATCCGGAAAAAGATTTTTTAGACAGTTTTGCATTAACTAGAATAACAGGCACCTGACGTTTTTTCATCTCAAAAAGAAAATTGGGCCATATGTCCGTCTCGACGATGACAACAACGGCTGGATCTATTCTTTGAACAATATGTTTTACTGAAAAGATCAGATCATAAGGAAAATAAAAAATAGAATGAACAGTGTCTGTTAAATACTGGTTGGCGATATCAAAGCCTGTTTTGGTAGAAGCAGAAAATACAATCTCTCTGGTATTTGAAAACATCTTCAACCCTTTAACGAGTGGAATTGCGGAAATCACCTCTCCCACCGAAAGCGCATGTATCCATACGCGCTTTTTTTCAGACGTATCGGGTCTTTTGCGTGTTAATTCTCTTGGTAACCGGGCTATCCCCAATCGTTGAGGAACAGTTCTCCGTCGCTTGTCAGATATCAAGACCATGGGAATTATCAGGGGAAATCCCAAAGCTATCACTATAAAAAACAGTATGTTATATAGAATTATCAACTACGTGTCCTTTTTCATGTTCCATTAGTCACGCGTGACTCATTATTCAGCATTTAATAATGTTACAGCTCCAAAACAGAAAAAAGCCAGGTTCGCAGTCCATGCAGCAATGCTGGGCGGCAGCATTTCACCGTATCCCAGGGATAGGCAGAAGCTGTAAAAAATCCAGTATAGAAATGCCGTGCCGATACCGTATGCGATGACAACGGGCATACCTTCCTTTATTTTTCCTCTGGCGCCAATACCGGTTCCCACCATACACATGATGATACAGATAAAAGGAAAGGCGACTTTAGCATAGAGGTCAACCCGGTAATTCGTCGCATCATATCCTTCCGCCTCAACCTTTTTTATATATGCCGAAAGTTCTTTGAAAGTCATCTCTTCCGATTTTTTGGCCACCCGATTTAAATCATCAGGTATAAAGTCGAGCCTCTTAACCTGCTGGTCGTGGAACGTAATATTGTAATCCCCCTGTTCCTTGTCTAAATTTTGTTCCATTATTCCGTATAACAACCATTTTTTCTGTTTGAAGACACCTTTCTTGGCATCGATTCTTCTGATGAGTTGGAAACGTTGATCAAACCGGTACACCGTGATTCCATAAATGGTTTTTACCTTTGGATTAAAATAGTTTATGTGTGTTATAAGTCGGTTACCTTTAATCCAAATGTTTTTTTCCTCGGTAACGACTGTGGATTCCTTGCGGACTTCTCTGAGCCAAATCTGATTTGACTTTGCCTTTGTAATGGGAACGATGACATCGGAAAATAAAAAAAGAAGGCCGCTCAAGATACATCCAATAATAACCACCGGTTTAAAAAGATAATAGATACGGACGCCACTGCTTCTTAGGGCCAAAATCTCATTGTGTCGGGTCATGAGACTAAAAACGATGAGAACCGCCAGCAAAATACAAATCGGTATGATCTGGACTATAACAGACGGTATTTCCAATATAAAAAAAAATATGGTCTTCGAATACGGCAACCCTGCTTCCATAAAATCGTCTATCTTCTCAAGAAAATCGACGGAAATATATATGCCGATTACAAAAGTCAGAACAATACCGAAATATTTTGAAATCTGAATGGTTATATATCTGTAGATAATAGACATAACGATAGACCGATTTGTATCATTTTAGCTTTGTTAAACGCCGAATTGAAGCTCTATACAGCCCCGTTGAAACGGGACCTCCTAACCATACAGCATCTTAACCACCCCTGTTTTCGCTGGTTCCTAACATCTGTCTAATTTTTTTTCTAACAGGGTCAATCACTGAATCGATTTTTACAGGACGGTCGATTGCGGTTCTGACAGCAAGAAACAGACCCAGCCCCCCCATAACAACGTTCGGCACCCACATTCCAATCGCCGGTGGATACACGCCGGCTTCTCCAAAGACTTGTCCCGCAGACAACATTAAGTAATAGATTAAAAAGAATACCAGTCCCAGCCCCAAGCCTGTGGACCGTTTTGCGGAGCCCGACTGAACGCCCAGTGGAATCGCCAGAATTCCAAGGGCAATACATGCAGCGGGAATCGAAAATTTTTTATGCAATTCAATTAATGTCGTATAATATTGTTCATCTTTTTTTTTGGCGGTGTTCAAATACTGCCAAAATTCACCAAGGCTCATCTCGTCTTCGTCTTTGGGGCCGCTTTCTGAAGTCATAAAAGGTTTTTGGAGATCAAGACTCACGTCATAGGTGTCAAAGTTGATGGAATGGGCCGATCTGTTTTCGATGTCGACCTGATTGATGGCCCCATTATAAAGTTGCAAATGGATCACAAGCTTGTCAGGTTCACCAAACAGCTTTCCCTTTGGCGCCACAATGGTGCTCACAGTATTCTTCGACCTTTTATCTTCGATAAACACATCAATAAGTCTTTTTTTCTTCAAATCTACTTTGTTGATATACAGCATGACGTCCTTGAAACTGTCGTTGAAAGTCCTTTCTTTAAGTCCGGCATTGACATGAGATGCAGCGACGCGAAACGTCAGTTCCTTCATGGAAACCATTCCCCAGGGCATTGCATAAACCGTCAGAAAACAAGAAAGGAGCATCCCCATTACGCTTAACGCCAGCACAGGAGGCATTAGGCTGTAAATGCTGACCCCGCTCGCTTTAAGGGCGTCAAGTTCGTTATCGTTCGATAACCGAAGAAACGTCAATAGCACGGTTATCATCACCGACATGGGTATCACAAATGACAGAAAACGAGGGACAGCGTATATAAGAATCAAAAAGACAGAAGAAAGGTTGAGTTTGTAATTCACAATCAGGTTTGTGATATCGAGTATCTTTGTCATGAGGAATATAAAGGTGAAAAACACCATATTGATGACAAACGGCCCGATCATCTCTTTGAAGATATACCTGTTTATAATGGAATTTATTTTCATGTCAGGAGGGTGTTGGATTGACGACTGTGTCTGAAATACCTACTTTTTTTATTCCTCAGTTTGATCCTAAGTATTGTTAGAGACCGGCTGTGAATGAAATTCCTTGTCCTGGCTATTACTATACTGCATCCGGTAGAGTTTGAAAAATTCTCCTTTTTGAGCAATCAGTTCCTCCCGTTTACCCTCTTCCACAATCCGACCGTTTACAATAACAGCAATCCGGTCGGCATAATCGATGGTTGAAAGTCTGTGTGCGACGACAAAAGTGGTGCGCCCCTTCATCAGATTTTCAAGGGCCTTTTGAACGAGCATCTCCGCCTCAGCGTCCAGTGAAGATGTTGCCTCGTCAAGAATCAATATGGGAGCGTCTTTCAAAAGGGCACGGGCGATACAGATCCTCTGTTTCTCTCCGCCGGAAAGACGTCCGCCAAGCTCTCCGATATTGGTGTCAAACTTGTCAGGAAAACGCTGAATGAAATCATAAGCATAGGCCGCCTTTGCTGCCTTAATAATCTCTTCGTCCGTTGCATTCATTTTGCCGTAAGCGATATTGTTCCGTACGCTTTCGTTGAAAAGGATGGGTTCCTGGGTAACGATGGCCATCTGATCGCGAAGGGAAGATATCGAAGCATTGCAAATATTCACGCCATCGATCCTGATGCCGCCATGGGTTACATCGTAAAATCTCGGTATTAGATTAACCAAAGACGTTTTCCCGCCACCGCTCATACCCACCAACGCAAGAACCTCACCGGCCTTGACATCCAAATTGATGTCTTTGAGGACCATCACATCTTCATACTTGAAAAATACATTTTCAAAGAATACACGGTGCGGCCCCCGCTTAATTTCCACAGGGTTCTTTTTCTCTTTGATATCTGTTTCCATTTCTAAAATATCAAAAACCCTGTCAGCGGCAGCAAGCCCCTGCTGAACAGCATTATTGAGACCGCTTAGCTTTTTAACCGGATCATACAGCATGAGGACGGCAGCCATGAATGAAAAAAATGTTCCTGCTGTGGATGTGCCTGAAATCACCTTGGAACCACCATACCAGATGATGAAAGCGATCCCGAGCCCGGCTAAAAATTCCATGATGGGAGAAGACAAAGACCTGGCAACCACCGCCTTCATTTCAATTTTAAAAAGGTGGAGTGTCTTTTCAAAAAATCGTTTTTTCTCATACGATTCCATTCCAAAGGCCTTGACGATCTTGTTCCCTGCAAAGGTTTCATGCAGAAAAGAACTCAAATCGGCCATCGATTCCTGACATCCGGTACTGACACGACGAACCCTTCTTCCAAATTCCACCAATGGGAAAAAGGCCAGTGGTAAAACCAAAAACGCAAACAACGCCATTTTCCAGTCTCGATAGAAGATCACCAGTGTTAAACCGACGATGGTAAAGCTGTCCTTGAGTGATCCGGTCACAGCGGTGGAGACCATGGCCTTTATAATGTTGACATCATTGGTAATCCGTGACATCAGAACACCGGTTTTTTCTTTATGAAAAAAGGCCAAAGAAAGATCCTGAATACGGTCATAAAGATCGTTTCTGAGATTTCGGATAATACCTTCCCCCACATAATTCATAAGGTATTCCTGCCCGTAACTCCCCAGGCCGCGTAAAAAATATATCAGAATAACGACGATGGGAATGATAATAAGCATCTGGGTGTCTTTGTTGAAGAAGATATCGTCCAGCACAGGTTTTACCAAAAACGCTGTTGCAGAGGTTGCAATAGCGATAACCAACATGCACACCATTGCCAGAAATAATCTCAACTTGTTTTCCTTGACAAGGGATAGCAGGTGTTTGTGCCTGTTTTTTAATTTTAGTTTAAACATTTTTTTATCATTAGAAACCGGGTGGATCCCTAAATACTCCTTTGCCGGCGACATTGATTATTTTTGGGGGATGTAAAAATCCGCGTCAGAAAGGAAATGAATTCTACAATTGAACGGTAAAATTACATCATACCCAATGCGATATCTGCAACCCGTTCCGAAGCACCCGGCCCGCCCAAAAGATCCCTGATATTCAGCAATTCGAGCCGAACCCTTTCAAGGCCGGAAGGATCACCTAACATCTCAAATACCGTGTCTGAAATCCTAATAGGAGATGCCTCTTTTTGTAGCAGTTCCGGAACGATCTTTCTTCCTGCAATAAGATTGGCCAGACCAACATGTTTTACCTTTATCATGGCCCTGCCAACCCAATAGCTTATTGGAGACACTTTGTAAATAATCACCATCGGAGTTCCGGAAATTGCTGCTTCAAGGGTAACCGTGCCGGATGCGGCAACCACTAAGGTGCTCCGTTCAAATACTTTTTCAGAACTGTCTGCAACCAGTTCAAAAGCAAATGCTATCTTGTGTTTCTTAATAATTCCTTCCACATACGTTCTCTTCACTTCAGGGGCAAGCGATATCAAGAATTTTACATAGTCTATTTTCCTGTGTAAAATTCGAGCCGCATTTATCATTATCGGAAGATGCCTCGCAATCTCCCCATCGCGCGACCCTGGAAGAAAGCCGATAACAGGATTATCTTTTGTTCGCCCGTTCAAGGTCTTGTTTTGTGGAGAAGTTAGGGTATCCAGTAATGGATGCCCTACGAATGTCACCGGAATTGCGTGACTTCTGTAAAAGTCTTCTTCAAAAGGGAGGATAACTGCCAGGTGATCCACAAGTTCCCCGATCCGCTTTACTCGGCCGGATCTCCAGGCCCAAACCTTGGGGCTTATGTAATAAAGTACGGGTATCCCAAGCTTTTTAGCGGACGATGCCAGATGAAGGTTAAAATCCGGAAAATCTATAAGGATTAGAAGGTCTGGATGCAGAGTTTTGAGTGTCTTTTTGGCAACCCTTAGGCCTTTTAGAATATTGGGTATTTTTGAAAAAACCTCCGTTATGCCCACAACGGCAATCTCAGAAGCATCCATCAAAAGCTCGACTCCGGCTTCACCCAGTAACCGACCTCCGATACCGCAAAAGAACAGTCCATTGTTTCTTTTGCGCATGGCACTGACAAGTTTTGCCCCGTGTATATCGCCGGAAGTTTCACCGGCAATAATCATGATACATTTTTCTTCTGAAAACCGGTCCATAGAATTCCTAAGGCAAAAATCGTCGAACGGTATCCTTGATCTGCGCCATAATATCTAAGGCAATCTCCAGGGCATCACGCCCCATTTGAGCAGTTACTTCAGGAGGTTCACGCCGATCAACCGCTTTGACAAAGGATTTTAATTCATTTTCCAGTGCGTCACCGGCTTCAAAACTAGCCTGTTTAATATCCATACCGGGGATCAGAGTGCCTTCGGCGTTGCCATCTTTCCGGATAACAATAATGTCCTGGTTAGAAAAATCGACAGAAACATAGGCATCTGTTTGAAACAGTCTGATTTTTCTTTCATTTTTGGTCGATATTCGGCTGGCTGTCACATTTGCCACACATCCGCTTTTAAATTCTAGACGTGCATTTGCGATATCGATATGTTCGGAAATCACAGGAACCCCTGAAGCTCGAATATCGCTAATTTCCGATCCGACAAAGTTCAAAATAAGATCGATATCATGGATCATGAGGTCGAGCACGACACTGACATCCGTAGAGCGTCCCTTAAAAGTACTCAGCCGGTGCGATTCTATGAACATCGGCTTTTTTACGATATCCTGAAGAGCAACAATGGCCGGATTGAATCGTTCAAGATGCCCGACCTGGATAATAAGATTCCGGGTTTCTGCAAACCGAATCAATTCATCCGCCTCTTCGGT
>JAAXQD010000064.1 GCA_012974475.1 Desulfobacterales bacterium | reverse complement strand
TTGATATACTTCAGCCTTCAGTCTTCAACCTAAATACCTGAGTAGTTATAATCGTTTTTCACCTGTAAAGAGGATATAATAATGTTTCCAAGGAGGAAATAAACATGAGAGATGCATACATCGTACAATCCATAAGAACCCCCGGGTGTAAGAGAAACAAAGGGGCTTTTAAAGATACCCGTCCGGAAGACCTGCTGTCATTTATTCTGAAATCAGCCATGGACAGAACGCCGAACCTTGAAATGAATGATGTGGATGACATCATGATCGGCTGTGCATTCCCCGAAGCTGAACAGGGACTGAATATTGGTCGAATCGCTTCCCAGATTGCGGGATTCCCTGTAAAGGTCTCCGGAGCCACAGTCAACAGATTCTGCGCCTCCGGTCTTGAGGCCATCGCCCTTGCCACATTGCGCGTCATGTCCGGCTGGTCGGATGTCGTCATCGGCGGCGGCCTTGAATCGATGACCTATGTGCCCATGGGAGGAAATATCCCCAGACCCCATCCCGAATATTCAAAAAAGCACGCCGATCTTTACGTCTCCATGGGAATAACGGCAGAAAACGTTGCCAACCGATACAAGGTTTCCCGAGAAGAACAGGATGAATTGGCCTATAGCTCTCAAAAGAAGGCCGCAGAAGCCAGGAACAAAAAGCTTTTCACCGAACTTGTTCCAACGCCGGCCCACAAGTTTGTTCAGGATGAGGACGGCACCTACAGGAGAGAGACCTTCATCGTCGATCATGACGACGGCATCCGTCCTTCCACGACCCAAGAGGGCCTGGCCGGTCTGAATCCGGTGTTTGCCGCCGGCGGCACGGTGACAGCAGGGAATTCCTCCCAGACAACCGACGGTGCCGCCGCCACCATTATGATGAGTGGGGAAAAAGTTGAAGCGCTCGGACTGAAGCCGGTGGCCAAGTTGAAATACTACACCACTGTGGGATGCAGTGCCGATGAGATGGGTGTGGGGCCACGATACGCCATTCCAAAACTTTTAAACATGGCCGGCATGGATCTTGAAGATATCGGCCTTTTTGAAATCAACGAAGCCTTTGCGTCCCAGGCGGTGTATTGCATCAGAGAACTCGGCATCGACATGGACAAGGTAAACATTCACGGCGGCGCTATTGCACTGGGGCATCCCCTGGGGTGCACCGGCGCCAAGCTGTGTGCAACCCTTCTTGCCAACATGAAAGAACGCGGCGTGAAATACGGCATTGAATCGATGTGCATCGGCGGCGGCATGGGGGCTGCGGCACTGTTTGAGTTGTGTGACTAGCTGTGAGGTGAGATCTGGATCTAAAAAACCAGAGTTAAACCTTAAAAGGAGTTGATTTTACAGAAAATTAAGTGCCTAAAGTGATCTAAAATGCCTAAAGTGCCTAAAATTGAGAAGCGCTTTCAGCGCAAATTAGTTTTTGGTTAATTTGCCAGTGCCAAAGGCACATCCATTAACCCTGGCCCAGACCGATCACCAACACTCTATACTTAAAAAGTCAGGTTTGGAATAATGCATGGGCCATCAAAATATATGCCGAGTCGCACCAGGGCGGGCTTTAGCTCACTTTAGCTCATTTCGAACTTTAGGTACGATTTCAATTATAAGATGTGATACTGGATGCCGGTCTCTGGATACTGAATAAACAAAGGATTTTTTTTCTTTCCAGCATCGAGTATCCAGTATCCAACATCTCTTCGACTCCAGCAACACTTTATTTGCAACTTCATCTTGCAGGTTTGAGGCGGAGATAGAGCTATCGGTTTACATTTTCCTTATCAATTAAGCCCATTATTCCAGTATTCCATCACTCCATTATCCCATTAAAGTCAAGTTATCCATTTTTCTTTTCAAATGTCTTCATAAAATCGACAAGGGCCTCTATTGCCGCCAAGGGCGTTGCATTGTAAATGGACGCGCGGCATCCCCCGACCGATCGATGACCTTTAAGGCCGGCCAGCCCGTTTTCCAACGCCTGCTCAATAAACCGTTTTTCGAGTTCTTCATCAGGGAGGCGAAAAGTTACATTCATGAGGGATCGGCTGTCAGGTATTGCCGTTGCTCTATAAAATTCGCCCGATGTTATTGCTTCATACAGAATCCGGGCTTTTTTCTCATTGACTTCCGCCATCTTTTCGAGACCGCCGATGGTTTCCTCCAACCATTTCAGAACCAGTTGAATGGTATAGATTGCAAAGCACGGCGGGGTGTTAAACATCGAGTTTTTGGAAGCATAGGTCGTATATTTCAGCATGGCCGGCACTGTTTCCGGCACCCGGTCGAGCATATCGTCCCGGATGATCACCATGCACACACCGGCTGGGCCGATATTTTTTTGAGCTCCGGCATAAATCAGACCGAATTTATCCACATCAAGGGGTCTGGACATAATATCAGATGACATGTCGGCGATGAGGGGCACACCGCCGGTATCGGGATAGGATGCCCACTGGGTCCCTTTAATTGTGTTGTTGGATGTAATGTGAGCATAAACGGCATTGCTGTTGAACGATATGTTTTTCGGAATATATGAAAAATTCTCATCTTCCGAAGAAGCGACGACGTTTACGCGCTTATCCAGGATTTCAGCTTCTTTTATGGCTTTTGTGGACCAGGTGCCGGTGTTGACGTAATCTGCCGAATCATCGTCCTGAAGCAGGTTCATGGGTATCATGCAAAACTGCATACTGGCCCCGCCCTGAATAAAAAGTACGTTGAACCTTTCATTTAGTTTCAACAGCCGCCGGGTTCTGGCGATGGCATCGTTAATAACATCGTCGAACCATTTTGATCGGTGGCTTACCTCGGTTATCGACATACCGGAACCACCGAAATTCAAAAACGAATCCTTGATTTCTTCAAGGACTTCAAGGGGAAGCGCGGCGGGGCCGGCGTTAAAGTTATAGATTCTATTTTCCTTCATGGGTCTCCTCCATCTTTGAATAAGTTGTATCGCCTTCTCTTTTTTAAAAGACTTTATTTGTTCAGATAGAAGTAAATATGTCAATCAGATTTTTTAGACTTGGCACCCGGTGTTGACAAAGAACCTTTCTTGGCTTAATTATGTTTTTGTATTAATATCCCCAGGGTATAAACTTATCATTGGAAAGAAATTGTCATGAAAATATATCGTTATCCTTCAAAATCAGCAGAAAAAAAGATTGCATCCATTGTAAACCGCGGCGTTGCTTTCAAAAAGAAAGACGTTTCTTCGGTCACCCGTATCCTTGAAGATGTCCGAAAGAATGGCGACAGGGCGCTCATTAAATATACCAACCGGTTTGACGCTTCTGGGTTGACCATTGCATTGATGAAGGTATCACGACAGGAATTCGACGATGCGCCAAAACACGTAGACCGCTCTTTTGTACGTGCTTTGAATCGAGCCATTACTCAAATTGAGTCCTTTCATCAACAGCAACTCGATAAATCATGGATTAACATCAAAAGACCCGGGGCCTTTCTGGGTCAGATGGTAAACCCCGTGGATGCAGCAGGAATTTACGTCCCGGGAGGAAGAGGGGGTGAAACGCCCCTGGTCTCTTCGGTCCTGATGGGCGTTATCCCTGCAAAAATAGCCGGGGTAAAGCATATCACCATGGTCACACCGCCGACCCAAAACGGCGCTGTAAACCCCCATCTTCTGGTTGCGGCCAAAAAGGTCGGTGTGGATGCGGTGTACAAGGTGGGCAGCGCCTGGGCCATTGCTGCCCTGGCGTATGGTACCGAGACCATCCCGAAAGTCGACGTTATCGTCGGTCCGGGAAATATCTATGTCACCCTTGCCAAAAAGATCGTGTCCGGGACCGTAGGCATCGATATGATCGCAGGACCGAGTGAAATTCTGATTATTGCCGACGATACGGCAATTCCGGAATTTACTGCAGCGGATCTCCTTTCACAGGCGGAGCACGACCCATTGGCCTCTGCAATCCTGGTCACGGATTCCATGGACACCGCAAAATCGGTTGCCCTTGCCGTGAATGAGCAGCTAAAAAATCTTTCGCGCAAAGAGATTGCCGAGCAGTCCCTCTCCAGATTCGGCGTCATAATGGTGGTGTCTGATGTCGATGCTGCAATTGAACTCTCAAACCAAATTGCCCCCGAGCACCTCGAACTTCAGATCAGAGATCCCCTGACCCGCGCGGGACAGATCCGTAATGCCGGAGCCGTGTTTTTGGGGAACTATACACCAGAACCTATGGGCGATTATATGGCAGGCCCCAATCACGTACTCCCCACTGCCGGCACGGCAAGGTTCTCTTCCGCCCTTTCAGTGGACACTTTTGTAAAAAAAACCAGCCTTATCCGTTATTCCAGGGCAGCCTTTGAGCGTGAAGCCAGGGATGTTATTTGCCTTGCAGAAATCGAAGGTCTTGGGGCACATGCAAATTCAGTAAAAATCCGGCTAAAACGGTCTCGAAAATAGTCTGTTCTGAAAATCTCACCAGATGGATAGTTTTTATACACATGTTCGCTTCATAACCATAAAACTGAATACTTTTTACCCATACTGGATCGACCGGCGCAAATAATAATCTGAACAATCAATATAGGGAAAATAAGCGTTCAATCAACGGATTCAACGAATTGTGAACCGACAGGATTTCAACAATTTTATTGTGGCATAAAGATTGCTTTTCTCGAATCTATAATTAACTTATCAGCATCCTTTTAGGCATTCAGGATGACCATTTATTATCTTGCTCTTTGGTTTTTTTATGGCAAAACTTTTTCTCACTGCCACTAAGTCACGAAGACACAAAGAAAATTAATTATTCAATAAATTCTTTGTGACTTAGTGTCTTTGTGGCTGAACTATTACATTATTTCTTTCGGATTTACCGGATTAGAAGATCAATAAATATTAAAGGAGTCTATTAATGAAATTTATTGCAATCAAAGCATTCGTTCCAGAGAGAAAAACCTTCATCTTCGTGACGCTCCTGGCCGCTATGATCCTGGCGTTTTCAGGTTTTTACCCGGCTTCAGGTATTGCGGCAAAATACAGCACCACCTTTCTGCCGCCTGAAAGTTTCTCTAACCTGGCTGAAGAGGCCGGCCCGGCGGTGGTCAATATCCGGACCGTCAAGACCATCAAGGGCGGCGGCCGTGTATTTCGTCACTTTAAAAAAGGCCCTTTTGGAGAGGACGACCCCATGCGGGACTTTTTTGACCGATTTTTCGATGAAGACCAGAAACGGGACTTTAAACAGCGGAGCCTTGGTTCCGGGTTCATTATCGATAAAGACGGCTATATCGTAACCAACAATCACGTTATAGATAACGCAGACAAGATTGTGGTCATTTTAAATGACGAAAAAGAGTTCGACGCCACAATTGTAGGCCGTGATAAAAACACAGATCTGGCACTGATCAAAATCGAGGCGAAAAATGACCTTCCGGTTTTGAATTTCGGAGATTCCGATACCCTTAAAGTCGGCCAGTGGGTGGTGGCCATCGGAAATCCCTTTGGCCTGGAGCAAACCGTTACGGCAGGGATCGTCAGCGCCAAGGGGCGTGTCATCGGATCAGGGCCTTATGATGATTTTATACAGACCGATGCTTCCATCAATCCTGGAAACAGCGGCGGTCCATTGATCGATATGGATGGGAAAGTAGTCGGAATAAACACGGCCATTGTCGCCGGTGGACAGGGAATCGGATTTGCCATTCCGGTAAACCTTGCCAAAAATATTATCACTCAGCTTAAAAGCACCGGGGAGGTTACCCGGGGGTGGCTTGGGGTCGGCATTCAGGACATCAGTGAGGAAGTTGCAGATTACTATGGCATAAAAGAAAAAAAAGGCGTTTTGGTAACAGAAGTATTTCCGGGTGATCCTGCCGATTCGGCAGGAATCACCCCCAAAGACATCATATTGTCCGTAAACGGAGAGAGCGTCGACAGCGCCCGGGAGCTCACCGGCCTGATTGCAGATACCAATGTCGGTGATACAATTAAAATAAAAGTACTGCGAGATGGAAAAACCCGGACGTTTAAAATAAAAGTTGCCAAAAGAGAAGATGCCAAAATCTCCCAAAAAAGTACCCACAAAGAAAAACAGGAGGAACTCGGAATTCGTGTTGCGGATATTACACCTGAAACTGCGCGTCGCTTCAATCTAAAGGACACCAAAGGTGTCATCGTGGTGGGTATCGATTCGGACAGCAAGGCCGCGGAATCCGGATTAAAGGTCCAGGACATTATCAAAGAGGTCAATCACCAGGCCATCACTTCGGTGAAAGATCTTGATAAAGCGATCAGCGAGGTCGAGGCGGGCGGAACCGTCAACTTGTTTGTACGACGAATGAATCGAGGTTTTCTGGTAATAAAGATAACAAAATAGCATCCACGGAACAATGGAATGGTGGAAATTTGGAATAATGGGTAAACTTGACCTTTTTATTCCCCACCATTCCATTATTCCAATATTCCATTTGGCTTTCAAAATGCCTCATCGCTTGAAACGCTGAATCCCCAAATGCTCAAATGTCGCTCACAAAAGACTTTTTACGGGTTTGTCAATTTTAGGCATTTTAGATCACTTTAGGCATTTTAGGCACTTTCTCGACCTATAGCAGGTCAGGTGTTAACTTAGATAAATGATGCTAATGCTCCTAAACTCATGAACAACTTCTTAATCTGGTGGCAGCATGTTCCCGAAAAAATAAACCCGGTTATCTTTGAAATCGGAGGGTTCAAACTCCAGTACTACGGACTGATGTATATCGTCGCTTTTCTGATCAGCTACATGCTGGTGCTCTATCGCATAAAACGCGAAAAAGAATTCAGCGTGTCCGGAGAAGAGATACAAAACCTGATGATGTACATGATCATCGGTCTTATTGTGGGAGCACGCCTCGGATACGTTCTGTTTTACAACCTGTCTTACTATCTCGGAAACCCCCTTGAAATATTTCTCCCCTTCAGCTTTTCAAACGGCATAACCCTTACCGGTATTTCTGGAATGTCCTTTCACGGGGGACTTATCGGTATTCTTGTCTCAGCCTGGATCTATACCCGTAAAGCCGGTTTGAATTTTTGGGGTATGGCGGATTTGTTCGCACCGGTCGTCCCCCTGGGTTATACATTCGGTCGTCTCGGAAATTTTATAAACGGTGAACTATACGGCCGGACAACATCGGCATCCATCGGCATGTATTTTCCCCTTGCCCCCGGATCGAATCTCAGGCACCCTTCGCAGCTTTACGAAGCCTTTTTCGAAGGTATTTTCCTTTTCATTGTTTTGTGGAGTCTTCGAAAGATTCAAAAACCCGGTGGGACAATGCTCGCCTTTTACCTCATCGGTTATGGGATCGTGAGGTTTTTCATCGAATATTTTCGGCAGCCCGACGCCCATATCGGTTTCATATTCATGTCCTTTTCCATGGGCCAGCTGCTGTGCGGCGCAATGATTGCAGGCGGTATTTTTTTGTACCTCTATTTATCTCGAATTGATAAGCGTCGGAGCGCTTTCTCGTAACATATATGATTCTTCTCCAATTTAGTTGGAGAAGAGGGGCCAAGGATTCAAGGGGTCAAGGATTCAAGGGTTTGTTTCCTAAAAACTTTATCAGCGCCTATAACATTCTTTCGATTTCTGCGATGTCTTTTTTCAGCTAATGGTATCTGTGTTTCCAATTCGCAAACAGAGCCATAAGATATGTAAAGCATCCTAAATG
>JAAXQD010000159.1 GCA_012974475.1 Desulfobacterales bacterium | reverse complement strand
AGATGTGTATAAGAGACAGCCCCACCCCCGCAGTCCCCAGATCAAGGACATAAGGCCCAAACCGCTCACACCAGCAGAAACAACGGCGGTCAAAAGGATCCCGCCGGTTAACCAGACCACCCCGCCGGTCAGCGCGCCGACCACCCGCCCGGCGCCGGCCGCCGCAAGGAAGGCCGAAATCATGGTCGCCCGAGATCCGGGAAGCAGCTCCGTACAGAGTGACAACGCCGAGACAATGGTAAATTCAAAGGTTATAAAAATAAAAAACAGCCCCCCCAGCGCCTGGGGGAGGGTCTGATCCAGCAGGGGTAAAACCCCATAACTGGCCATACACAGGGACAGCCCCAGGATTATGGAGCGTTTCAGCCCCAGGCGGTCGGAAACAGCCGCGGTCAAGCCCTCCCCTGACAACTCCGCCGCCCCGATAATACCGGTGCCCAGGCCTATCGCCACGAGGCTCAGATCGAAAGACGTTTCCAGCCATGCACCGTAAACGACGAAAAGATTATCATTGGCTGCGCTGACAAAAAAAGAAAAACCAACGGCCCCCATTGCAGCACGTTCCTGCCCCAACCGTCGCCAGGAATTCCATAAGCCGGCGGCAGTCCGATGCTTGATGCGCTTTTTCCCCTCTTTGGGTATCAGAATGCTCAACGCCAAAATACAGATCACACCGATGCCGCCCATGGCGAAAAAGGGGGCTCGCCAACCCATATACTCCATGAGGATGCCGATCAGCGGAATTCCCACCAGTGTACTGCCTGACCAGCTGAACTCGAGTAGGCCGATGATCAAGCCTCTCCGGTGAAAGGGGACCCTTTCGCTGACATACGCCTGTAACGCCGGATCAAAAACACTTTTCCCAAGACCGGCGATGAACAGCGACACCAGAACAACTCCGTAGAACGGGAAAAAACCCCCGGCGAACATTCCTGCCACCAGCATACCCAGTCCGGCCAGCATCATCAAACGATACCCTAAACGGTCGGCAAAAGGACCAAAGAACATGCCGAGCAGCGCCGTTGACTGACTCGCTGCAATGACGGACGTAATGGCGGTCAGCGGCACCCCCAGCCCACGGCTCAACGCCGGCGCAAACGGATAGACAAACCGCCGTGCAGAATTGAGGACCAGTCGGCAGAACGTTGCTACGCAGACTTTCCAGACCAGGCCGGAACTGTCCTGACCCGGAGTCGAAGTGGTTGATTGACGGGACACAAATGAACTCCGCTGCATAATTGATGCGTCGACCCTGACGCTGTTTAAACAAGCGATCGATTTTTCATAATTTTTAATCCAGGTGCAGTGCTTATCAGCAACGCCCGATAGATCGGAAACAACCCGATAATAATGTTATATTTTTTTGCAATCCCCCCCTGCTGTTTTTGCAGGGTTAGGGTTAACCGCGTCATGGCCGTAATGGAACAGAAATTTTTCAAAATATACGGATGGGCTATTAAAAAAACAGAATAAAATGAATCCATCCACAAAAATAGCTTTACTGTCTTGAAAGAAAGACATAAGTTTACAAATTACACATAATTCAAAACTATTGGCCCGTTGGGAGCACAGGATGAAAATTCGAGTGGAATGCTATGCCGGGTATCGAGGAGAAGAAACTCCCCGGAGAATCTTTATTGGAAATAGAAAAATTGAGGTCAAAGACGTTCAAGATCAATGGTTGTCACCCAATCACCGATACTTCAAAGTTCATGGAGATGACAATGCCGTTTACATTCTTCGCCATGATCCGGAAGTAGAGAATTGGGACCTGGCGTTCTACAATCGGGCGGAAGCCCCTTCCAACTCGACATCCGAATAACCCTCATCCCGCTATCTCCCTTACAGCATTATCGAATATGGACAGACAGGTATCGATCTCTCCGGTTGTTACCGTCAGGGGGGGAGAAAATCGAATGGTGTTTTCACCGCACCCTAACAGCAGCAGCCCTTTGTGAAAAGCGTTTTGAATAATTTCGTCCCGCCATGTTCTGGCAGGTTCTTTGGTTTCACGGTCTTTGACGAACTCCACCCCCACCATCAGCCCTTTGCCCCTGACATCGCCCATGCATTCGTACGATTGCTGCAGTTCCCGGAGCCCTGCCATAAGATAGTCCCCCTGATCGGCAGCATTTTTCATAAGTCCTTCTTCCAGCAGTTCAATGGTCGCCAGCGCCGCCCGGCATGAAACAGGATTGCCGCCGAAGGTGGACGCATGAGAGCCGGCTTCCCAATCCATAATCTCAGTCCCTGCGATCAATGCCCCCAACGGCATGCCCGAAGCGATCCCTTTGGCCAGAGCGGTGAGGTCCGGATCCACGTCAAAATGTTCCATTGCAAACATTTTTCCCGTGCGCCCCATGCCCGACTGAACTTCGTCGGCCACATAAAGGATGCCGTATTTTTTCGCTAAATCATTCATTTTCTTATGGAATTCAGGTGGCGGCACGATATACCCCCCTTCTCCCTGGATCGGCTCCACGAAAATGGCGGCAACCTCTTCGGGGGGTATGGTTGTCCGGAAAAGAGTATCTTCAACCCATTGGACACATCCCAGTTCGCACTCGGGATATTTGAGATTATAGGGGCACCGATAGCAATAGGCATAGGGGATATGCGTGATTCCCGGAACCAACGGGTTGTAGTGTTTTTTCTGGATGATCCTACTGGCCGTAAGGGACAGTGCCCCCATTGTCCGCCCATGAAAAGCCCCGTAAAAGGCCAGATTCAATTCACGCCGCGTATGCCATCGGGCCAGTTTGAATGCGGCCTCAACGGCTTCTGCGCCGGAGTTCCCAAAAAAAACCTTTTTTCCGCCTTTTCCCGGAGTTAGGCTCGAAAGCTTTTTTGCAAGGGCAATCTGGGCTCTGTAGTAAAAATCGGTCCCGGACATGTGCAACAGGCGGTCGGCCTGCTCTTTGACAGCCTTGACCACCCGGGGATGACAATGCCCCGTGGCGCAAACAGCGATGCCGGCGGTAAAATCCAGAAATATATTGCCGTCCACGTCGTGGACCCAAAGGCCCTTGGCTTTTTCAACCACCAGAGGATAATAACGCGTATAGGAAGGAGAGACGTATTTCCGATCCTGATCGATCAGTTTGCGTGCTTTTGGGCCGGGCAGGGGCTCCTGGATCAGCGGTGTTTTTATCATAATGCCTCCGTAGAAGAAAAATGTGCTGGCAGTCCAGATGCTCTTATTCCTATTGTCGTTGACGAATTTTCTGCGTCATCGAATCTTTTGAATCCACCCGGCGCCATTGAGAACTTTTGAAATATCCGGCAAACCACGTCATTGTTTTTACCTAAATTGAGCGATTGTCGAGTTTGCCGGAGATGCAAGGCGTGAGACATGCAGCCGTAGTCTGCTACTGCAAATGTCTCATAACGAAGCAGATTCGGTAAAATCGGCAATCCCGAAGGGTTTCAAATGGTGACAATTTTTTGCATAAATACATTCAACTATTGGATGAGACTTATTAGCTATTTTAGCAATGTCTATTTATCTATAATTATTAATTTTTTATATTCCTGTCACTATTTGAAACGCTCAGTTTAGGTTTTAAGAATGTGTGTGCTAACCTTTCGGACACACGGAGAGAACCGGACACGGCGTCTGACGTGCAACGCGATCCGTCGTGGACCCCACAAACAGTTTCTCCACAAGACCTTGCCCCCGGACACCTAGAACAATCAAAGCGACTTCATTTTCCTTGGCATAGCGGATCAGTTCCTCAGGTGGCTGACCCTCCAGAAGTGCGGTTTCCGGGATGCACCAGTTACAGGCTTCTTGGGGGACCATTTTTTTAAGCCTGTCTTTGATCCGTATCTGCAGCTCATCTTCAATATCTTTTTCATATTCCACAGACGTCTTGAGCCAGTCCACATATACAGACGGCTCTTTCACGTGGACCAGATGCAGTTCGGATTGAAACTCCTGAGCCAGGCTGAGTCCGTGTTGAAATGCCAGAATAGAATCCTCAGAGAAATCACAACCCACCAGAATCTTTGGAAAGCTTATCTTTTGATCCGAAAGGATATTTAAATTATGCTCCGGACCGCGAACGATCAGCAAGGGACAGTGAAGCGTGCGCATGAGACGTTCGGTCACCGAACCGAGAACCAGTCGTTTGAGACCGGATCTGCCGTGGGTGGCTGAAATGGCGAGATCTGCACCCTTTTCCTCCGCCAGACGGGATATTTCATCGGCGGCATGACCGATGGTAACCAGAGGCTCCCACTCAATCTGAGCCTCGCCAATTAACTGTTGAAGCTCCCTATGCGCGTTACCGATGGCAAGGTCCTGCTGATCCATAAAGAATATGGGCCCATCTCCGTATGTGATGCTGGTGGGGAAGTCGACCACGTGGCAGACATATAGCTTGGCTCCGAACTCTTGGGCTAGTGCAATACCCCAAGAGATAGAATGGTTGGAAAAGTCTGAAATGTCGGTGGCACAAAAAATTTTTTTTATTTCAACTCTCATGGCACAACCCTCCTTTCTTTTGCCCGGATTTCTCATGAAGAGTGTTGACAAATTTACACCCCAAATTGAGCGAAAGTCGCGGATGCCCCCCGGTGAAGTCGATTCCCACGAACTTACACCCGTAGCACTTGCCAAATGAATGGAAACGGGATCTTCGACAAGCTTGCCTATAATGCGCCTGCACTGTTCAATCCCCGAAGTTTAAGCCATCATAATAAGATCATTTTAATTAATATAAGATAAAGCCGTTCTCATGTCAAAGGGAACTCGCCCGGATTTTCGGCCTTTTTCTTTTCTTGACCTGTTGTTGAGAGACCGATATCATAATTGTGCATGATGGGGTGGGCGCTTAGAAAGGAGGGATCATGAAACCTAAAACACGGTCCATCGAACAGATCATAGAAGAACAGGTGCGAAGATGGCAGATTATACAAACGGAAGAGAAAAAAGCCGATGAACGCATTTCTGTGATTACCATCTCCAGAGAACCTGGAAGTGGTGGAAACATACTGGGCGAACGTCTTTCCCAACAGCTTCAATTCGATCTGTTTTATCAGGAATTCATCCACCAAATGGCGGAAAATGCCCACGTCAGCGTCCGCCTCCTGGAAACCCTCGACGAAAAAGGAGCGTCCGTCCTCGAAGAGTGGATATCGTCCCTGGTAGACAAGCGGCACCTGTGGCCGGACCGGTATCTCCAGCATCTCATGAAGATCATCGGCACCATCGGCAAACATGGCCGGGCCGTTATCGTCGGGAGAGGCGCCAATTTTGTTCTGCCGCCTGAAAAAAGAATCAGTCTCCGAGTAATTTCCCCCCTGGAAACGCGAATCCGAAATGTATCCCAGGCGTTCGGGACGGCCGCTGCCGAAGCCAGATCCAGGATTTTGAAAACGGAATCGGATCGCAAGGCGTTTATAAAAAAATACTTCAACGAGGACATCCAGAATCCCCTGAATTATGACGTTATCATCAACACCGAGGACTTGAGTGTCGACGACGCCGTTAATGCCGTCATTGGAACCCTGGGTCATTTGAGCAGAACTTAACCCGATGAAATCTACCGGGTGAGGATGCGATCGAGGATCAACCCGTGAAAACTGTCCGCGTCCGGCGAACCGAACAGCCATCCAAGATGCATCAAACACCGGAGGCAAACGGCAATTTGCCAGCGATAGCCCGGAAACCAGCTAAACTCATCCGAAGAAGGACCCGCATAACCGCACCCTTTGGCAGTTCTAAAACACCCGATCTCAAAAACAATTCCATGGGGGTTGGCAAAGGTATGCTGGTGCGAGCCCTGGACGGTGGTTCGCTCGGCAAGGTGTGTTATGATATTATGGCATTGGCGGCAACGGACATAGGCTTCGGGATCCAATACGTCCTCTTTAGTCTCGTCTTCAACAAAACTTTCGATCATTTCAATGTTTTGTTTTTCAGGCGGAACACGAAAAAGATAAGACAAAGACAGATGGGTGGATATCATTCTTTACCTTCTTTGAATCGAACATATTTAGCAGATGAGAAGGTTTTTTCAGAGACCATTCTCACGGTTTATCCTGTTTAGAGTAACATTGTTCCCAGGCAAATTTCAACATGGAGTTGAACTTTATGCACCCCGAACAGGATCTTTCTTATGGGACGTTCAATTAAATGATCGGTCCATAAAGTCCTTGAAAACACTTCGATTCTATATTATCGTTCATTTAAAATTGAAGATTTCACTCGGCAAGCCGCAGTGAATACACTCGCGGGGCTGATTTATAACCTGTTGTTTCGAATTTCTCATGATGCCTTTGTGTTGGGTTCTGCATGAAAGTTTCGGGTTAAAATGGCGAACCGAAATACCACATCTTCAATGGAAAAAAACGGGGTTAATTTAAACGATGAACACACCGACAATTGTGGTAGGGCTGCTGACGTTCTGGCTGGTGATGGGACTGGGTTTTCTTTCTAAATACGCAAATGTTCGCAAAAAGGGAGAGAGTCGTTACGAAGCCTGGACTTCATATGAAGGACTGTTGTTTATCTTCAGTATCGCTGCCCCGTTGGTAATTATAATTCACAAATCCTTATCGCATTGATTTATACCCAAAAATAAAAACCCGATTGGGCGAATTCACTCCATTGCCGTATCTTCGATTCCAGTGTCGGACAATTCAAGGACTTCTGTTGTCCCTTCTGCCGGGAGTTCCTCCACCGCACGCAATTTACGCTCCATGGCTCGGGTTCGCACCTTGGTCTGATCTATGGTATTAGAAGCTGTTTTCAACTGCTTCTTTACCTTGCCCAGGATGTCCCCGAATTTTCCAAATTCCGTCTTTACGGCCGCCAGAACCTTCCAAACCTCACTGGACCGCTTCTCTATGGCCAATGTACGAAAACCGACCCGCAGACTGTTCAAAATCGCCGACAGGGTGGTGGGTCCGGCAATCACAATTCGATAATCCTGTTGAATCTTCTCCACCTGGCCCGGTTGTCGAAGGACCTCTGCGTAAAGGCCTTCGGTTGGGAGAAACATGATTGCAAAATCGGTCGTTTTTGGCGGGTCGATATACTTATCGCGGATCTCTTTGGCTGAATTGTGTATGGAACGGATGAGGGCTGCAGTAGCTTTCTGCACGCCGTCTGCGTCGGCTGCGTCCGCAGACTCCACCAGTCTCAAGTAGTCTTCCTGGGGAAACTTTGAGTCGATGGGCATCCAGACACAAGATTCAGGTTCATCGTCACCCCCGGGGAGACGGATGGCGTATTCGACACTCTCCTGGGACCCGTCTTTGATATTCACATTTTTTCCGTATTGATCCGGTGTCAAGACTTGCTCCAAAAGCGCACTGAGCTGGACTTCTCCCCAAGTTCCACGCGCTTTCACATTCGTGAGCATCCGCTTTAGATCACCCACCCCTGTGGCAAGATTCTGCATCTCACCCAGCCCGTGCTGGACAGCCTCAAGGCGCTCGCTTACAAGCTTGAAGGACTCGCCAAGCCGCTTTTCGAGGGTACTTTGCAATTTTTCATCAACGGTTTCCCGCATCTGATCGAGTTTCTTTTCGTTACTCTCCTGAAGGTGCTTTAATTGTGCATCGATGGTGCTTCGAAGGGTCTCGAGCCCCGATGTATTCGACGCCGTCATTTCCTGAATTCGCCGGGCAATGGATCCCAGTTGATCGCTTTGTGACCTGCGCATTTCACCGATGGTCTTTACCATCGTATCCATCGAAGACTTCTGACCCGCAGAGACTTCCTCCCTGAGATTTCTCGCTCCTTGAGCTGATTCTTCGCGAGCAGAACGGAACTCCTCTCGAATTGCCTGGTCCATCCCGGAACTCCCGTTCGATTTCAACCTTATCAGGGCCCAGATCAGCAGCAGTGCGCTGGCGGCCAGCAAAACGAAACGTGCCCATATGAAGATATCCGTCACGATATAGACCCCCCTTTATCGTTATTTACCACTCATAGCAGAGAGGCTTGAAGATTTTTGACCAAAAGGTACGGATGGATTCCGACGGCGTCTAGCCAACGGACACTCAGGATACTTTTTGATCCGAATTGATCGCAAACAAAATGAAAAACTGAAATAAGCATTTATAATAATTATTTTTGGGGATTCAAAAGCGGAAGAATGGAAAGATAAAGCAGAAACGTGAGCAACGGCTTCCTAGTCGCTCTGGATCATTTTTATTAAGCTTTTTAACCCCGTCCCCAGCGCCGCACTTTCTATTTTGAACTTCACACCCACGCCATCCGGGTGGAGACGAACAATTTCCCCCTTGATCTTAAAGGGTTTTTGATAATCCGGAGACATGAAGGTCATTAACGTTTCTTGACCTTCCGAAAAGGTTTCAGTGGTTTTGATGAACACGCCCCGCTCGCTGATGTTTTGAATAAAGTCCCGATAATATCGATCCGCCACATTATAATCGACCATTGTTGGAAAATCTTTTCGACGACACGATCTACGTTCCCTGTTTTGTCTTTCTTCTAACTCATTTAAAAGCTGCCGCATTTCTGATTCGGACATTCTGTCGATTATTTCAAATAGAAAGGCACGAACTTCATTTTTCCCGAGTTCAATATCCTTGTTTCCCATGGTGGAAATCCTCCGAATCCGGTATTAAAGCGCCCGCCGGCTACGAACAGGACGTTGACACTTATTTATATCAGGAGCCGGGGTGTTTTTATGTGTTAAATCCCTAGACGGATATTTTTTTTCCAAACCGTGCAGTCTCACCAGAGGCGGATAAACCTCGACCCTCATTTATTTAACAATTTTTAATTTATGCGTTTCTTTTAATCTTTCCCACAACTTCTCTATGATCACAAAGGCCGCCCCGCTTTCGTTGAGGTCATCGTTCCACGAAACAGCGATACAGGATTTGATCAGGTCTCTATTCGCTCCTTTTTGAAACAACCGATTCTGAATAAAAATTTTGAACGTCACGCCAAAGGGTTCCATATCCTCTCTTTTGAGGTTCGCTAATTTTACCCGGTCTTTCAACGACATTTCTAAAATTATTTGATCGACAGCTTCGTTCAAAGTTTTGGGCATGTCAAAGGATTTGCCGGATGTTTCTTCTGTTGAATCATGGACAATCTGAGAACCCGGGGCGGCATTCATTAGACCCAATAATATTGCACTCTCAACGATAAAAGTTGTGTGATTCCCTACATCGGGATTTACGGCTGCACCGGATCCGGTCACGTACAACGCATCGATGCGCCTCAATTGAATCCAATCATGAACAAGGGAGGCGGCCTCAATAAAATTTGTTAGATCGAGATCGATACCGAGCAGTTGATGTCTGTGCTTCAAGGTCATTTCTCTGGCAAAATCCAGATTGCCGGTCGGTTTTCCGCATGAAAGTATCAGGGTGCCTTTCGAGTCGATCACATTCTGTTCAATACATTCAGAATACGTGTAGGTGGGCATTTCTTGAAGTCTGTACTTTGCTGGAAGCGCGCCGGTTTCAGTCAATTTTCTTTTTGGAATCCAACCTCCATGTGGGACCTCAAGTTTTATGGCGGCATCGAGCGCCGCCAGCTCTGCTTCGGTTTGTCCGCTGGATATGATTTTCTTAAGCATATTCGCGTTTTTTAAATCGATGACTCTGCGCTTTCTCCGAATCCATTGCAAATTCCGGGTGTTTTTGGGGAAGATATCTCGTCCGGCAGCAAACGATTTTCACACAACAACCTATCAATATTAAAATTTTTTCTTGAAATCAATCAAAAAAGCCGGACGATGGTGGGAAGCTTGAATATTAGGGTTGCAAAAGTGCCGATACCGCTTGAGGATGCGTGTTCGAGGAAGGAGAAAACCCCCGGAAAGGGTTGCGTTTTCCGGGGGTTTCACAGAGGATTGAAAGGAGAATGGAATGGCAACATTCCATAAGTGCTGTTCATCTTACATCAGCACAATGTGGCATGTCAAGAAGTTTATTTAAAAAATAAATTTTATTCAGTGTCTGAAGGATGTTTATGGGCTGTGCCGGTAGAAAAAGCCCCTGGAGATAGGCAGCTCCAAGGGCTCGTGCGAGGGATGTAACGCCCCGATGAAAATCGCAATCAGGCAGACGGCGGATTTCATCAGCGATATGTTTTAACATTTTAAACTTCCCAACCCAATTTTGTCAACCCAGATTTATGTAGCATAAAAAGGGGATAAAAACTACGTATTTTTGCCTGTAACACAGACCCTCAACCCAGGGAGCAGGCGATCGGAGACGAAATATTTACACCGGCATTATGAACAAAGCGCTCAATCGTACGTTTAAAAAAAGAGTTTCGAATCCTCCTGAACACATCGTACAAACATTCGCCCCTTTCCGGGATCAAATTAAAGGATTTTTGGTTGAATCCACCGACAACGGGTACTGGCGGGTAGTTGGCCTCATGGATGCAGTCTTCACCTTTGCACAAAGTCTTTGCAAAGTTCTTTTGTTACGAACATGATATAAAGACTTTTCGCTGGAACCTGAACAGTTACAGAATTTCCTTGGAAATTCGGCGGGTCAGAGATTTTCACATCGCAACCTTTCTGGTGCATTAGTTCAATGAAATCGTCGGGCGTTTCAACGCCGGTCATGTCGCCGACCTTGTGTCGGTGCGGGGTAAACATCAAATTGTTGAACCGAAAACAATATCAGGAACGTGTTTTCAAAACGATCATGGTGTTGGAAAAGAAAAGGTGTGGACAGACAGCGAAAGGATTATTTCTTAGGGTTTTTTGCTGATTTACGTAACTCCCTAAGACAATCTTTATCTTTACGTACAAGGGCGCATACATTGCGGTTGTCAATCTCCCTGCAATTATAAGGGTTAACCAAGGGGCATTCAGGATATTTCTTTGACATATCTATTCTTTGACCTTCTTTTTGTATTGGCCATGGAGCGCCTTTTGAACAAGCGCTATTGTACATGCTACATCGTGGCATGTCAAGGGTCTTTGGCAAGAAGATCTTTGGGGCCTAAATAACAAAAAGCTCCTGGAGCCGCAGTATACCCCAAAAGCTACAAAAGGTAAGACATTATGAGGAGAAAGGGTTTAGCAACACGCTGTTTGCTAAACCCTTGTTTTCATTTGGTGCCGGAGGTCGGAATCGAACCGACACGGAGTTGCCCCCGCGGGATTTTGAGTCCCGTGCGTCTACCAGTTTCACCACTCCGGCATGCGTCATCTATTATCCAAATTTTATACCGGTTGTCAATAAAATAGAATCGGCCGGAATTTTATCTTCATCCCATGGAAAATCGTTAGGGCGCTCTTTTCGAAAAATCCGGGCTAATCCAAATTTTTCAACAACTCTGCGTATATTTCTATGGGATGTTTGATCCGTATTTTCCCACCGGACCTGGACAGCATATCCGAAATTTGGAGCATACAGGCCGGGCATCCGGTGGCAACCATCGAACATCCGGATGCTCGGATATGGTCCATTTTTACGTTCCCGATATTGGCGGAAAGATCATAATACGCCAGATTAAAGCTTCCCCCCAGCCCGCAGCATCGGTCGGATTCAGACATTTCTATCAGCCGATAGGCCGGATTGGCATTAATGAGAGATCTGGGTTCGGCAGATACGCCCAGCGATTTTTTGAGATGGCATGGATCATGATAGGTCACATCCACGGGCTCGCTGCCATCGGCGGCTTCAAGTTTTTCCAATCCCACCCTCGATACCAGGAACTGCTGGATATCGAGGGTTTTTTGAGCAATTGCCGCCACTCTGGTTTTAACATAACCGGAATTTTTATCCGCCATCATCGGCCATATTTCCTTTATCGTCGACGTACAGGTGGCACAGGCGGTTACCAGGCAGTCAAATTCTTCGGCATCGAATATTTCCAGATTATGGCGGACAAGACGGTTAAAGGTCACCGTATCTCCCGAGGAGATTGCCGGTATCCCGCAGCAACCCTGCCCTTTGGGCATAAAAATTCCAACACCGTGATGCTGGAGAACGTCGACAACATCTTGGGCGATATGGGGAAAACTTTTATCCAAAAGGCACCCCACGTAAAACGCCACTTTAATGCCGGAACGACCTTTGTTGGTATTCAAAGATGGAATACGACGGTGAAAAGGGATCTTGGCCAGGGGCGTAAAATGCCGGTTTCCAATCAAAGGAGACACAAACCGGGCACAGGAGGTGCCGATGAGTTCATTGGCCGGTCTTGTGAAAATTTTCTGAAATTTTGATCCCCACGCCGCCATCCGGTCAAATATTTCAGGGTGGGACAGCATCCCCCTTAAAATCAATTTTTTGGCCGGAGACAGTCCCATGAAACCGGTAAGAATCGCTCGGGCCTTAATAAAAATTTCCAAGACGCTCACACCGCTGGGACAATTGGCGGCACATGATCCGCAAAGAAGACACCGGCTCAGCCGTTCGACCACGCCTTTGGGATCATTGAACATTTCCTCCAAAAGTCCATCGAGGAGCGCCAGCTTACCCCGGGCGACGTCTCCTTCAAGGCCGGTTTCCGAAAACAGCGGACAGACCGCCTGGCACATACCGCACCGCATACAACCCCCCAGTTGATGTTCCAGTTCCCGCATAAGTTCTGCGAGCATTTTCATGCCGGGCATTGGGCGTCTCCAGGGTCGGGCATTGTTTGGTTTTCAATGTTCATGGATAATTCCTTAATTTTTTTAAAATATCCGCCCTATTCCTCTATCGCGACACCCTTAAATGTCAACAATAAAAAGATAAAAGGCATCCGGAAAATCCTTTGCATCGGGTTTGTATCTTGGGAAAAACTCCCGATAGTCGGGATATTCCCCTATTAAAATGAACCTTTCATCCCATGGACATACTTTGATGAAAAATCGATAATGAAACTCCTCGTCGCCCTGTAGCGACGGGATCCAGGCCCCGGTTAAACAGAAAATTCAGACAGGTTTCACGGAACAAACTTCGCTTTAACCCCGCCGAGCGGGATCTTCCACAAGTTTACGGGGAATACGCTTGTCATGTTGAATCTTTGCTCGTTTCGCGAGATATGTCACACACAACATTAAACCCAAGGAGGAAAACATGAGCGACAGCGTTTACAAGATCATCGAACTGGTTGGAACAAGTAATGTTTCCTGGGAGAAAGCTGCTGAAAATGCGGCGCTAAGAGCCAGCAGGACGCTGCGAGATTTGAGAATTGCAGAAATATCAAAACTCGACATGAGCCTTAAAGATGGAAAAGTCGAATTCTATCGGGCCAGAGTGACGCTTTCATTCAAATATAAAGATTCTTGATTTGCCGGAACACACGTTCTCTGAAAATTGTGTGATTCCAACAACGCCGTCATTCTCCGGAGCAAAACGGTTGATGTCTTTTGGAGGGCTATAGAAAAAAGAGACGTTCGGCAAAACGCTGCGGATGATCCGAATAAAATTCGGCCGGCAGCTGACGGAAAAGGGGTGCCGATTTTTGCACCCTTTTTTTATGGACCCATGGCCACAGGGTAAACGCATTTGATTTCGTTACAGCGAAGCGACGGTGTGTTTCTCTTGGAAACCGACTGGCTGCTTGAAGGGCTTTAGCACGCGTTAGACCGAGTCGAATGAAATGATGATTTAAAACATCCATCAGATATTTTATTGACGAATTGTTCTTTATAACTTTGGCACGGCTCGGGCTTACGGGTGCTCGAGCACAAGTTCCAGTCGATTGGAAAGAGATATGCGCCATCGTGGAGCGGTCTCTCTCTGTTGAGATTCAAATGCGTTTACCCTGCCCATGGTCACGGAACAGGTTGCAACGGCGCTAAAAACATGGCAAACTTAGTTAAGCAAAGGTTTTTTCCATTTAAAGACAACCGGAGATTTTTTATGGGCAAAAAGCCGACCTATAAGGAATTGACCCAAAAAATAAAAAAGTTGGAACAAGAAGCGATCTTCCGGGAACAGGCCGAAGAAGCGTTCCGGAAGAGCGAAGAAAAATACAGATTGCTGGTAAAGAACCTTCCAAGTATCGTGTACCAAGGACACGTTGACTGGTCGGTTGAATTCTTTGATTCAAAAATTGAACTACTGACAGGATATTCGGTCGATGAATTTAATCTCGGAAAACTTAAGTGGAAAGATATTATTTTAAATGAAGATGTTTTAAATGCCAAGGAGATTTTTATCCGGGCACTCAAATCAGACAGGTCCTATATCAGGGAATACCGAATCGAATCCAAAGCCAAGGATATACGTTGGATACAAGAAAGAGGACAAATAATTTGTAACAACACCGGAAGAATTGAATATGTCAGCGGCGTCTTTTTTGACATTACCGATTACAAACAGGCCGAGGAGGAGGTGCGAAAAAGCGAAGAGATGGCACGGGCGCTTTTGAATGCCACAACCGATGCCGTCGTTTTGCTGGATTCTCGAGGAACGATTCTGGACATCAACGACACCTATGCACAGCGGTTTCAAAAGCATAAAGACCACATGCTCGGCTTGTGTATTTGGAATCTGTCTCCCCCGGAGAGAACCGTTCTTAAAATGGCCAATGTCCAAAAAGTGTTTGAATCGGGCAGGCCGGTGAGAATTGTGGATGAACAGAAGGGGATTTGGAATGATACCAACATCTATCCGGTGTGCAATGCCAAGGGGAAAGTCATGCAAGTAGCTGTTTTTGCCCGAGACATCACTGAACGAAAAATAGCTGAAGAACATGTTCACACCCTCACGCAGCAGTTGATGAAAGTCCAGGAAATTGAGCGTCAGCAGATTGCTTATGACCTGCACGACAACCTCGCACAAGACCTTTCACTGTTGGGAATCGGCCTTGAAACCCTTTTTGACAGCCATCCATCCGTACCTTTGGAGGTCAAACAAAAGGCTTCGGAATTATCAAAAACACTCCGGAGATCCATATCGGCTGTCCGGGATATGTCGTACGATTTACACCCTCCGGGACTCGATCAACTTGGGATTGCCCATACCGCCTATCAATACTGTGAAGAATTTTCTGAAAAAAGCGGCACTAACATTGACTTTTTCGCCGCCGGCCTGGATGATTTAACGATCCCCAACAACACGGAGATCAACCTGTACCGCCTGATTCAGGAGGCCCTTTGGAACATTAAAAAGCATGCAGATGCAACAAATGTAACCATCAAGCTGGTGGCATCTTTCCCTTACATTATCCTCCGCATAGAGGACGATGGCAAAGGATTTAATGTCAAAGACCGCCTGGCCGCGGCTTCCAAGGAGAAACGGATGGGACTTCGGAGCATGGAGCAGAGGGTCAGCCTTCTGGACGGAAAAATGAGGATTCAATCACGCCCAAAAGAGGGCACCAAAGTGTATATCGAAATCCCCTACAAGGAGAAAAAACGTGGTTGAAACGAAAAACATATTGATCATCGACGATCACCCGCTTTTCAGGGAAGGACTCAAGACGATTATCGGGCGCGATCCCCGCTTTAAGGTGATCGGTGAAGCCGGAACCGGCCGCGAAGGGCTGCAAATGCTCAAAAAACTTAAACCTGATTTGACACTGGTGGATATATCCCTGCCGGATCAAAGCGGCATTCAACTCACCCGTGAGATACGACGTCTCTTTCCTGAAACCAGAGTTTTGATTGTCAGCATGCACTCTAAAATCGATTATATTGCCGAGGCGTTCCAGGCCGGAGCAACCGGATATGTGGTCAAGGAATCTGCGGCCAAAAGACTCCTGCAGGGACTCGAATCGGTTGCAAACGGCAATTATTTTCTGGACAGTTCGGTCTCTCATGCCGTTGTTGAAAACCTGATGAAGTTCCCTTTAAAAGAAGCAAAAATCACCGATGCAGACTACGCCACCTTAACCCCCCGGGAGCAAGAAGTCATGCGCCTGCTGGCAGAGGGACTCTCCAGCAAAGAGGTTGCCGAAAAACTCTTCATTAGTCCCAAGACGGTTGAAAACCACCGGGCCAACATCATGAACAAGCTGGACCTCCACAGCACCATTGAATTGATCCGCTATGCCGCAAAGCTCGGTCTCATCGATGTGGATCTCTGGAAGGAATAATTCCGGAACTTGTATCCCAAAATCGAGAACGCCGTCGACATCTCCCCAAAACATCCGGGACAAAATCCCGGCAAATAGGGGTTTCTCCTACTAAATTGAACCTTCCCCTCTATGGACAAAAGGCATCGCAACTTGTTAATAAACACATAAAAACCACCTTTGAAATGCCCTTTGAATACCTTTAGATATAGGGGGGGCCATGATCTCTTCTCCGTGTAAAAATTGTACCCGAAAAAATCTTCCGAAGGACACGTGTGCTAAAAATTGTAAATTGTTGAAAGCCGTACAGGATATCGAGGTAACGTCTCAAAAATGGAACGACGGCAGTGGCATCGACTATTCCGAAGAGTATAATTGTTCAATACCCCTGTCGTTTTCAAGTAATGCTGGCTCTTTATGAACAACCCACTGAGATGCTGTTTCTAAAAAATCAGGACATCCGCCGGTTCCAACCTTACCGGCGTAGCAGCTTCCCTCAGCTTAGAAACCCATTTTTTCGCCGCGGCGAGAAATTTCGAAGCACAACATTACCTGATATATGCCGGTTAGAAAAAATCATAATAGTTTGAATGACGCTGGAAGAAAAAAAGCGGACATTGAGATATCATCGGAAGCATCGGACAAGATCGGGCAGGATGCTAAAAAAAAGAATTATCTTGATATGGCAGCCTTGATTAGAAGTGTTCAGCGCGCTGAAGGTCACACGGACTGTTTCCAAAAGGGCATGATCGACTGCGATCAGGCGGATTGCAAGTGGCACCCCTTCTGCCTGGAAGGGCATCCGATCTTGGGAGAGAACCCAACCGAATAATTTAACCCTAACCAATCGGAAACAAAACAGAAACAACCAAACCGATTATTTTACATGGTAAATTCGCAAACCAACCCCACGACCCCGCAGGCTTCGGCATCGTTCCAATTTGCATCCAGATCATAGGTTTAATGCGCAAAACCCGGGGAAGGTGAACCTTGCGCCGCCTGTCAATTCCTTAAACCGGATCCTCTTCTCTTTATTTAAATCGTTTCCTAACATTGAGACCTTTGAAAAATGTTCATTTTTGTTCGAGTTCAAGGAAGGCGAAAATTTTAACCACAGGAATACATTGTGTATTTCGAGGATAAAGCTAAAGCTTCACTTCGTGCACAATGTTGAGCCTGACGCATAAATTGGGCAAAAAGGAGCGTTTTGCAAAGGTCTCAGCGTTGTGTCTCACCACCCGTGGGGTGGTGTTCAGTCCCTGCCGGTAAAAAAGGCTTGACCTTTTTGCCCGAAATATTGGGCCCACAATCGAATGTAATTTCATTCTAAAAACAATGAAACACCGGCAGGGACCCAGCCATCTTGTTTTCCCGATTTTCACATGGCCCTTGATAGAGCAGTTCCCAAAAATATGTTCCCATTGAATTGCTTGCGGTCACAATTTCAGTAAGCCGCGGGATAGTTCCGTTTCCATCGGGAAGCTGTCTGGGCAAATTAGAGCGCATTAATGCGAACAGCAATGAGGTTGTCAAGGTCATTGATAATTATCATATTCCTGCCGTGCAATCTTAAAGAGACCTGTTCGCTATTACGCGGTTCTATTGGCGAGTTCTTGCCGATGGAAACGGAATTGTCCTGCGGCTGAAACGGAATGTTATTTTGAAAAAAGCCATAGAAGACATTTCTGGAAATTTTCCTGGTCTTGCTTTATGGTTCATGTTGTATACTATAGGAGCCATGATCACCCGATGACCGCCGTATGAAATTCATTGATCGACTTTAGGTACGCATTTAGAATGGAGCCCGTTAGGATCCGATGTTTTTAATTGCCGGTGTTTCTCCCAAAACAAAAGTGATTGACAATACCCCCAGACGCTGCCCGGAATGCGGTTTGGTCCGAGCGTATTACAACCGGGTGGATCACTATTTCAATCTATTTTTCATTCCCATTTTAAGGGTCAAAAAGGGAGAGCCTTTTCTCATGTGTGACCGATGTTCGAGACCGGTCGCCGGATTTAAAGAAGAATATGACAGCACCTGCCCGGATATCCAAAAGACGCAGTGCCACCATTGCGGAAAAACCTTAGGAAAAGATTTTAGATACTGTCCCTATTGCGGCAAATCAGTTGCCCGGAAATAACCCCTGAAGGAGTTTACATGGAACCTGTTATCAAGAACCGTCCAGACACGCCCCTGGAGCGGCATGTGGTTCTGGTGGCGCCGGAAGTGCCTTGGAACACCGGCAACATCGGTCGCACCTGTCTGGGTGCCGGGGCATTTCTTCATCTAATAAAACCCCTGGGATTTTCCCTTGAAAGCCGTGAACTCAAAAGAGCGGGTTTGGATTACTGGCACAAACTCAAGCTACGGATCTGGAATGATTTTAACAGTTTTCAAAAAGAGATGGCGCCCCAAACAGACGAAGTCGCACTGTTTTCAAAAAACGGTTCAAAACCGTTCTGGTCCATGCCGTCCCCGGACAGACTCTTTCTCATTTTCGGCTCAGAGACCCAAGGGCTTCCCGAGCCCATCATTTCTCCGTATCAACACGCCACCTATCACGTCCCCATCACTCGAAAAATCAGATGCTTGAATCTATCCACCACGGTGGGGATCGCCTTGTATGAAAGCCTGAGATTTTCACGACACCCCTAAAAAAATAGGGCTCGGAATATTTCCGAGCCCTATGGGTCTATCGATATGCGTTATGGGTTGTACTGCTTAGAACAGTCCCGTAACCTTACCGGTTTCTACGTCCACATCCACTCGACGATACGCCGGGTCTGAACTGGTTCCAGGCATCAGACTGATGGCACCGCAGACCGGACAGAGGAACTTGGCGCCGGAAAAAATCAGCACGTCCTGAACCGGCAGGGTCCATCCCTTAGGCGTACCCTTGACTGCCGGGTCATGGGTCAGCGAGAGATGGGTTTTGACCATCATGGTGGTGTAGTCGTCGTACTGGGGATCGTTTTCGAGCATCTTGGCTTTAGCTTCGGCCGCAGGCGTCCAGGCCACACCGTCAGCACCGTAAACGTTCTTGGCGATGAGGTCTACCCGGTCGCGCAGCTTGGTTTCCAGAGGATAGAGGAACTTGAATTCCGGTTCTCCTTCACAGGCCTCGATGACCGCGTCGGCAAATTCCAGTGCTCCGTCGCCGCCGTCGGCCCAGTGTGTGGAAACCGCGCAACGGGCGCCGGCTTCTTCAGCGTATTTCCGAACCATGGCGATTTCATTTTGGGTGTCGGTGTGGAAGCAGTTGATGCAGACCACCGGGTTAATACCGGACTGACGAATGGTGTTGATGTGGTGCACCATGTTTTGCACACCCTTTTCCAGTACGTCCAGACCTTCTTTCGTGTACTCTTCAGGCAGCGGCAGGCCGGCCACCACCTTGGGGCCGCCGCCGTGCATCTTGAGGGCCCGGATGGTGCTGGTGAGCACGGACACATGGGGTATCAGCCCACTGTAACGGCATTTAACGTTCCAGAATTTCTCAAAGCCGATGTCAGCGCCGAAACCGGACTCGGTGACGTGGTAGTCAAAGACTTTGAGGCCGACGCGGTCGGCAATGATGGAGCTTTGGCCCACGGCGATGTTAGCAAAGGGGCCGGCATGGACCATGCAGGGCTGGTATTCGGCGGTGCACATCAGAGTGGGGTTGATGGTGTTGCGCATCCAGGCGGTCATGGCGTTACCCACCTCCAGGTCGCCGGTTGTCACTACCTTGCCACTCTTGTCAAAAGCGAGGGTAATGTTGTTCAGTTTCTCGCGCAAGTCGGGCAGGTCGCGCACGATGGAAAGGATGGCCATGAGCTCGGAGCTTACCGCAATGCCGAACCTGGACTGCATGGTGAAACCATCATAGCGGCCACCAAGACCAATGACGATATTCCGCAGAGACTGGGCACAGAAATCCAGGATCCAGCCCATCTCAACCCGGGTGGGGTCGATGTCCAGCCTGGGCATGCGGGTAAGGCGCGCAAGCTGTTCATCGGAGTAGTTGCGCTCGTGCTGCATCCTGGCGGTCAGGGCGGTCATAGCCAAGTTGTGGGCGTTCATGATGTCGTTGATGTCGCCGGTGAGACCCATGGAAAACTCGGTCATGGGGATGAGCAAGGAATTGCCGCCGCCGGCCGCGGTCCCCTTGATGTTCATGGTCGGGCCACCCGAGGGCTGTCGCAGGCAGCCACCGACGTTGACGCCGCGCTTGCCCATACCTTCCATCAGGCCGCAGGAAGTGGTGCTCTTTCCTTCGCCCAAGGGCGTGGGCGTAATGGCGGTCACCTCAATGTACTTGCCGTCCGGCTTGTCCTTGAGGCGATCGATGATCTTCATGAAGTCTAATCGGCACAACCTTCCCATAGGGATGATCTCGTCCTGCTCCAGGGCCAGCTTTTCCCGCCATTCATCGGGGGTAGGCATATTCTTCTCAGCCGCTTCCGAGATCTGCCAGTCTGCCATCTTTACTGCATCATAAGCCATTGAAACCTCCTTACCTCCTTGGTTGATATGAATGTTCTTACAGGTGTTATGGTGTAGTCATTTGATCGCTGCCGTCATCACCTCCTTTGGACTATATTTTTTTTCAGAATGTGTCTATATTTCTAAGCCTCGGACCTTTTGTCCATCAAAGACTGGAATAATAATATTTATCTGGATCCAGGCCCCGGAAGTGCAACATTTTCCACTACCTGGAACTTGTCGGGAATGGTAAGTTAGAAGGCAGAAAAATAACTATCGCCCGCACATACTAATAGCTTCCTAACTATGTCTCTGTTCAGCGCTTCGGCAAAGGACTCACATAGCTAGGTTTCAAGACGCTAGGATGTCTTTGATAAGCGTAAAATGGTGCGAACGGAGACCAAATAACGCTTTTGGGGGATTAGTGGCTAAGCCACCTCGAGAAAAAACATTTTTTCACATTGTTTATCGAAAGGTTTATTTCAGCTTCATCTTTTTGTCAAGACAAAAATGAAGTCCGCCTCGGAAGAGGCGATTCTCTAAGGTAAAAAATCCGTTGAATTTTGAACTGTTTTTCTCTATAGTAACGAACAGATTCCTATAGAGAAATCAATGAGTTTATAAGGATATAGGTCACAACCCCAATCCCGTTAGTATGGATATCTCCCTCGGCAGCTTTCGCCACAGCAGGCGAAGCCGGTTTGGAAACGAGGTTTGCCCATGGACTCCCTGTGGCCCGAGGCACGCAGGGTTTTGAAACAGACTCTGACCGCTGAGCAGTTCCAGCAATGGATAGAGCCTCTCAAGGTTACTACCCTGCAAAGCGGCCACCTTGTCTTGCAGACCCCCAGCCGATTCCATTATTACTGGATTGAGGAACACTACCTTGCACTCATGCAATCATCCTGCCGCATGATAGATAGCGGTGTCCGGCTTCTCCTGCAAAAGCCTGATGGTCAGGGCAAGTCCTCCAAAACCCAGCGCCCATTCATCGGCAATGTACCGCTTGCGACAACCTTCCAGACCTCGCAGACCTTTGAGAACTACGTATTAGCTCCCTTTAACCGCTTTGCCTTTGCTGCAGCCAAGGATGTCTGTCAGGACGCTAATGCCGCCTTCAATCCTCTGTTTATTGAAGGGCCTCCGGGACTAGGCAAGACTCATCTTCTCCACGCTATCGGCAATGATTGGCAGGCCAAAAATGATGGCAGTGTCGCCTATCTCAGTTGTCGAAATCTCCTTGTCTTCGGTCCCTCCATACCGCCTTCCCCATACGAAGCACTCTGGCAGACCCTGGGCGACCTCAAGGTTCTATTGGTGGATGATGTCCATCAAGTGCCTCCTGAGGGCAATTTCCAGCAACATTTCCGAGAAATATTTAATTGGTGCTACGACGTGGGGACAAGAATGGTGTTTACTGCCACTCGCCTTCCTCACCAGGTCCCCGATCTCTCCCTAGGCCTTCGCTCTCGGTTAGGCTGGGGATTGATAGCACGCATTCAAGAGCCGGATATTGACGGTTGCTACCAAGTAATCGAAACCTTCCTCGGCGCAAGTAAGATGCCGTCATCTAAAGAGATCTGCCGCTATCTTGCAGAACATGGTCCTCTTAATTTTCACGAGATCAAGGACTTTGTAGAAAAGTTGCAAGCGATTGTTGAAAAGGAGGGCAGTCTTCCGAGCCTGAAAGAGAGATCTTTTGCCATCCATGGAAACACCACTCCTAGACCGGAAAGACTTTCCATGCAAGCCATCCAAAAGGAAGTGTGTGCTGCCTATGGTGTCTCCTTGGAAGCGCTCCCAGGAGCAACCAAATCCCGTCCCCTGGTAGTTGCCCGCCAAGCCGGGATGTACCTTAGCAGAAAGCTGACTGGCTCAACCTACGCTGCCATTGGGGACTCCTTTGGCGGTCGGGATCATTCCACAGTTATTTATGCCTGTCGCAAGGTCCGTGCTGAGATAAGAAGAAATAGAGTATTTGCTGAACGAATCGTTGAGATTGAAAAGAAACTATTGGAAGATTATAAGGAAGAAGTAACAGGAAAATCAAAGGACTAGTGTTGTTATTTACAAATATACAGGCCTTATGTTTAATATTATCTTTACCAATACTTTAATATAAATAATCAAAGCCTGTAATAAGGAGGGGTAATGGAACTCACCATTCAACGAGATGATCTTCTCAGAGGTTTACAGAAATCCCAGTCTGTTGCAGAGAAACGCAGCTCAATGCCGGTTCTTTCCAATGTGCTTTTAGAAGCAAAAGAGCAACAACTGCATCTAACCGCAACCAATCTGGAGGTCAGTTTTACCGGAAGCCACGAAGCCAAGGTCACAAAAGAAGGAGCGGTTACTATCCAGGCACGAAAATTCTATGAGATCGTTAAAGAACTTCCGTTTCCTGAACTCCGCATCACTGAGAAAGAAAACCAGTGGGTAAATATCTCCAGTGGAACCACAGAGTATAATCTCGTGGGACTTCCAGCGGATGAGTTCCCTCAAGTGATGAAATATGAGGATGTAGAGTGGGTTGAGATGGAAGCGCCCTTACTGAAGGAAATGATAGACAAGACGATCTTTGCTGTTTCCACGGAGGAGACACGATACAATCTCTCTGGAATATATTTTGAAAAAGTGGAGACCGAGGATCCCGTCTGCCTAAAATTGGTGGCCACCGACGGTCATCGACTCGCCTTCATCCAAAAGCCACTTCCAGAGGTGACCAAATTCGCTTTTGACAAGGGTATTATCATTCCCAGAAAGGGCATGCTGGAACTGAGTCGGCTTCTAGAAGAAAGCGAGCAGGTGCAGGTGGCCTTTCAAGAAAATACTGCCATCTTCAGACAAGGTGAATCCACCTTGATTATGAGACTCATCGATGGCGACTTCCCAGATTATGACACAGTGGTACCGAAAAATTGTGAAAGGGTACTGGAGGTTGATCGTCCGAGATTCATGGAAATGCTACGACGCATGTCCATTATCTCAACTGATCGGTACCGCGGTATACGCTGTAAGATCAATTCAGAACATATGGAAATCATTTCCAACAATCCAGAGATAGGCGACGCCAGGGAGGAGATTCCTGTAACCTACCAGGGCGAAGAGATGACTATCGCCTTTAATCCACGCTATTTTATGGAGATTCTGGCAGTTATGACGAGCAAGGTCATATCGGCAAAGATGATCGATGAATCAAGCGCATGCATAATCGCTGGTGAAGAAGACGAGGGCTTCTTTTCGGTGGTTATGCCGATGCGGTTGTGATGATAGGAGTGCTTAAAAATTCCAAATAACAAATCTCAAATATCAAACAAATCACAATGACCAAAATTCGAAATTCCAAACCTGTTTTGTGTTTTGGTCATTGAATATTGGAATTTGAGATTTTTTTGTAATTTGGTGCTTGGAGTTTGGGATTTCATAGACTCCAGTATTCCAAAAGAGCTCGCAACCTTTAACGGCAAAGCCATGCAACTCTGCCC
>JAAXQD010000184.1 GCA_012974475.1 Desulfobacterales bacterium | reverse complement strand
AATATCGTTTGTTTTTAAATTAATCAATCTTTTTTTCTGATACTTTCAGGCTCATATCAGATATTCAAGGTGTTTGCCGCCGGTTTTATAAAGATCTTCGAGTTGATGGGTTTTAATTTTTCTAACGACAATACGGCAGGCCGATTGCCCTGCCGTATTGTATCATAAGATCCAAAGGAATTGAATTAGAGTTCGATTTGGGAAACAGCCCGTCAAGCTTTGACACGTTTCCTCGGGGAGCTTCAGTTATTTTTTAGAATTTATAGCGATATGCGAAAGTCTACATATTTCGCAACCGGGTTGCCCATTTTCCGTCATCCAGCTTGTTGGTAATGCTGGTCGCCAACTCAAACATGTAGGTATTGGCATCAGATGCTTTTTCAGCCTTTGCATAGACCTGCCTGGCCCACGGGTTATCAGAAAACCGCCTTAAAATGCTTTCGGCCAAATAAATAAAATCTCTTGTTTCTCCAAACTTATTCTCGGCAGAGTTGTGTATTTGCCGGAGAAGGTCATCGTCACCCGTTTGCTTCCGGACTTCGGAAATCAGCTTTTCGTAATCATCCCGATTATTGCAATTGGCTTCGGCCTTGTTGTAGATGGAATTCGCCCATTCCTTATCGGATAGAATGTCAAGCACAGCCCATGCTACAATGGTATACCCAAATATATTTTGACCTTTCTCCTCAGCCTTGCCCAAAAGTTTTTTTGCCCAATCTCGATCGCCCAATTTTGCCAAAATCATACGGGCCAGTTTGATAAAATCTGTCTCCTTGACGCATTGTTCTTCTAATCCCGAATAGATATTCTTCACCCATTCTTTATCCTGCAAAGTGGCAATTATTCCATCTGCCAAATCGTTATACTTGTGGGAATCGTCACATTTTTGGAGCTGTGTTTCATAAATGGTTCGTATCCAATCCGCATCGTTGAGATCCGAATAAATGGCATCGGCGACATGGAGATATTCAGGGAAATACGTGCACACGCTTTCAGCCTTTTTGTAAAGCTTTCTGGTATAATGCGTGTCAGCTGTTTTCTCAATAACCTCATGAGCCAAGATAGACAGAGATTTGCTTGTTTCGCATGCCTGTTCCCGTCCAACAAATTCTTTATAAAGATCTTTGTGAGCCTCTCGCTTTTCGAGTTGATCATTAATTGCATTGATCCACTGCGGATCGTCTGCGTACTTGAGGATTGCATCGGCAGTCTTTTTAAAATCATCGGCGGCATTTACGAATTGTTCTGCCCGTTTTAGCTCGTCAAACGCGCCTTGTTTATCATCGATTTCGTCAGCCAAGGCAGCCGCAACCGCCACCAGTTTATTGGAATCTCGGGTTGTGCCGGCGGCCTTTTTGTAAACACTGCCAGCAAAAGCAGCATCACCGGTATCTTTGAAGGCGGCTTTGGCCAGTTTGATGTAATTCTCATAGTCGCTAATTTTGGTTTCCGCAGTTTTGTAAACTGTCAGCGCCAGGTCCTTATCGTTAAGTTTGCTCATCAACGATTCTGCAAGTTTCATCAAATCATCGCCGCTTTCGAGCTTTCCTTCAGATTTTTTATAAATTGCTCTGGCATATTCTTCATCTTCCAAATCAGCTACAGCAGACTCGGCCAATTTTATCAGGTCAATTCCAGAGTCAATCTGATTTTCTGCCTTCTCAAAAATTGATTTGGCCAGGTCCCTATCGGAAAGATTGTCCAGAACACCCTTTGCAAGCACCCCAAAATCGTCTCCGGTTTTGCAGGCTTCAACAGCCTTGTCGTAGACTTCCTTTGCCAAGTTCTTATCGTCAAATACGTCAAGCACACTCCGGGCATATTCATTATAGTCCGCAGCCGTGCTACATTTATCCAGTGCCTTGTTCGCGGTTTCCTTGGCCAGCTCAGGGTCTGAAAGTACCTCATTGATGCTTTTAGTAAGATCCAGGAAATCTTTAACCTTGACGCATTTGCCTTGGGCGGCGGAAAATATTTCTTTGGCGGCTTCGGCATCACCCATATCTGATGCTGTTTTGCCAAGGTTTACGAACTCCTGGGAATTCATACAATAATCCCTGCCCTGCAGCAGATATTCCTTTGATTTCTCTTTATCTTCCAATATCTCAAATGAACCCCTTCCAAGGACTATAAAATCATCCGTGGTTTCCGCCCACTCCACACCTTCTTCAATAAGATTCGCGGCCCATTCCTTATCGGACAGCTCGTTAACGACTTCCTTTGCCAGTTCAACAAATTCTTCAGTAGTCTCACAATCTTCTGCTTTTTCTTCTAATTCTTCCCTGGTCGCCATTTCTCCCTCCTTTCTTTGTTCCTTAGAACTGAAATCGTTGTTTTTTTGCAAAACTTTAAAAGTTTATTTTAAGGGCGTCCCGGAAATCTCCCGCCCCTGTTGTTCTCACTATTTTCATGATGTCACTTGGGGTCAATTCCATCAAAGCAGAAAAAAAATTTGGCACTGCTGATCATTATCGTCCTTTAAATCCATTTTGCCATGTTATTTATGCAACGACAGGTAAATTTTATTGCATATCTGCGTGGTATTCCTGCAGAGATCTAACTTGTGGCACACCATCGCGACGCGCTGCGATGCCTTTGGCTGCCGCGACAGCCGCCGCCGTCGTCGAAATGTAGGGCACTTTATATTTGATGGCGGCTTTGCGTATATTTGAGCTGTCCTGCGCACTCTTTCGGCCGCTGGGCGTGTTTACCAGAAGATTTATAGTCTCGTTCTTTATTGCATCCACAAGGTCCGGTCTTCCATACCCCAGTTTGCGCAGGGGCGTGTTTTCAATACCTCGCTCTTCTAAATAGTAGTGCGTACCTTCGGTGGTCATTATCTTGAAACCCAGCTCTTTAAAAAGTCTGACAGCTTCCAATGCCGCACTTTTGTCTCGATCCGCAATGGTAAACAGTACGGAGCCTTCCAAGGGCAGTGGCATCTGAATAGCCTCCTGGACTTTAAAAAATGAGCGGCCATAGGAATGGGAAATGCCTAGAACTTCGCCGGTAGACCTCATTTCCGGTCCCAGAATCGGATCGACCTCGGGAAACATGTTGAAGGGAAAAACCGCCTCTTTAATGCCGTAATGGGGTATGGTCCGATGCTTCAGCTCAAGATCCGCGATGCGCTTGCCAAGCATGACCTGCATGGCAATCCTGGCCATGGATATATTGCAAACCTTGGATACCAAAGGAACAGTCCGAGATGCTCGGGGGTTGGCTTCCAGCACATACACCGTATTTTCGAATATCGCGTATTGCATATTCATCAGCCCGATAACGTTGAGCTCGATTGCAATCTTGCGGGTATATTCTCTAATGGTTTCGATGTGCTTCGGCGCGATGCTTACCGGCGGAATAACGCATGCCGAATCACCGGAATGTATTCCAGCCAGTTCAATATGTTCCATTACAGCCGGCACGAAAGCATCTGTGCCGTCGGCAATCGCATCGGCTTCAGCCTCAATGGCATTGTCCAGAAATCTATCGATGAGAATCGGCCTCTGGGGTGAGATCTCTACCGCTGCCTCAAGATAGAATTTAAGGGATTCCTCATCCTGTACCACTTCCATACCACGCCCCCCCAAAACATATGAAGGTCTGACCATTAAAGGATATCCTATCTTGTCGGCGATTTTCTGAGCTTCATCCATGGTACTGGCCATTCCCGACTCAGGCTGGGGGATGCCCAGCTTGCGCACAATGAGCCGGAAGCGATCCCGATCTTCGGCCAAATCGATGGTTTCAGGAGATGTGCCCATGATCTTTACGCCCAATTCCTCCAGTTTGCCTGCAATATTCAGGGGCGTCTGTCCCCCGAATTGGACAACGACGCCTTCGGGTTTCTCCTTTTCATAGATGCTCAAAACATCTTCAACGGTGAGCGGCTCAAAATAGAGTTTATCCGATGTGTCGTAATCCGTAGATACCGTCTCAGGGTTGCAGTTAACCATAATTGATTCATACCCTGCATCTCGGATGGCCAGTGCAGCATGCACGCAGCAGTAATCAAACTCGATGCCCTGACCAATGCGGTTGGGTCCACCACCCAGAACCATTATCTTTTTACGATCACTCACCGGAACCTTATCAGGCGCATTGTAGGTGGAATAGTAATAGGATGAGTTTTCAACACCGCTTACCGGTACCGGTTCCCAGGCCTGATGCATCCCCAGTGCCTTTCTCTGTTCACGGATTCGCTGTTCCGGCAGGTTGAGCAACTTGGCCAGATAGCGATCAGCAAAACCGTCTTTTTTGGCTTGAATCAAGAGATCATCCGGCAATGCTTCATCCTTGCAAGCCAATATTTTCTCCTCAAGTTCGACCATCTCTTGCATCTGCTCGATGAACCAGGGTTTGATATGGGTCTTTTCATACAGGACCTTCACCGCTGCACCTTTGCGCAGGGCTTCATACATAAGAAATTGGCGTTCGCTGGTGGCAAAGCCCAGCCGGCCCATGAGTTCTTCCAGCGACAATGTATTGAAATTTTGGGCAAACCCAAGACCGTACCGGTTGATTTCAAGGCTTCGAATCGATTTCTGGAAGGCCTCCTTATATGTTTTACCCAGACTCATGACCTCGCCGACCGCCCGCATCTGGGTGCCCAATTTGTCCTCGGCCCCCTCAAATTTTTCAAAGGCCCAGCGGGCGAATTTAACCACCACATATTCACCTGAAGGCGTATATTTCTCCAGGGTTCCATCCCTCCAGTAAGGTATTTCATCCATGGTCATGCCGCCGGCGAGCAACGAAGAAACTCTCGCAATGGGGAATCCTGTCGCCTTGGATGCCAGGGCGGAAGAACGGGATGTGCGGGGATTGATCTCGATAACGACCACACGGCCGGTCTTTGGATCATGGGCAAACTGAACATTGGTTCCACCAATTACCTCGATAGCCTCGACAATGTCATAGGAATATCGCTGCAAACGTTCCTGAAGTTCCGGGCTGATCGTCAACATGGGGGCCGTACAGAAGCTGTCGCCGGTATGGACTCCCATGGCGTCGACATTTTCGATAAAGCAAACCGTTATCATCTGGTTTTTAGCATCTCGAACCACTTCCAGTTCGAGCTCCTCCCAACCCAAGACCGATTCTTCAACCAAAATCTGATTGACAAGACTCGCTGCCAGACCGCGGGGGGCGATAACGTTTAATTCTTCTTTATTATAGACAAAACCACCTCCGGTTCCACCCATGGTATAGGCCGGGCGAATGACAACCGGGTAACCCAGATCTTCTGCCGCCGCCTCGGCATCTTCAAGCGTGTTGACCGTCTGACTGCGCGGCATTTCGATACCCAGTTTTTCCATCGTGGCCTTAAACGCCAGACGGTCTTCACCCCGCTCGATGGCATCCACATTCACACCGATAAGCTGTACACTGTATTCTTCCAATACGCCGGTCCGACTTAGCTCAGAAGACAGATTCAAGCCGGATTGTCCTCCCAGGTTGGGCAGGAGTGCATCGGGTCGTTCCTTGTCGATGATTTGCGTCAGGGTTTTCAGATTCAGAGGTTCGATGTAAGTCACATCGGCCATATCCGGATCGGTCATGATCGTTGCCGGATTGGAATTAACCAACACAATTTCATATCCCATGGATCGCAGTGCTTTGCATGCCTGTGTGCCGGAATAGTCAAATTCACAGGCCTGTCCGATCACGATAGGACCCGATCCGATGATAAGAATCTTGTGGATGTCATCTCTTTTGGCCATAATCCCTCCTTTCGAACAGTAAGGTGTCGGGGACAGCGTGGGGGTTGGGGCTTCATTCTTCACTTCCCGCTAATTTCTGTCAAGAATAAAGATTCATGACGTTTAATTCGAAGACCATTTAACTGTTACCTGTCCCCGTTGTTTTCATTCACACAGAAAGCAATTTACGGATTTTTGGACGTCCCGGAAGTCCTCGGAAGTCCCTTACCAAGTCCCCACGCTGATTTCCTCGGTCGATTTTTAACAATGCAATAGTTCGGCTAAATTTCTTTTTTGTTAAAAACGACCAGCATTAACGTGGTTATCAGAATGATGAAAAAGGAGACATTCAGAATCGGGTGAAGGGGTCCCATGTTGTTAAAACTGCTTTGACCGATGATCGAATCGGCGTAGGCCTGCACCATGTAAACTTTCGGGTATAAAATTCTCCACAGGGCAGGGGGCGAGGCTGCAGCCGAAGAAACCGCTGTCTTTAAAATTTCGCTGTTTAAGATCTGATGACCACCGTCGGAAATATAGCCGACGAATAAAATCCCCACAGTAAAAACCGCACTGATGAAATCCGGCAGATAAAGAGACAAAAAGGATACCGAAACCGCAATAAAGAGAAGATTGATCGAACATACCAGCGATGCGGTTAAATACCCGGGAATGGCGGCGCCGGTTTTTACCCACACCGTGAGAAAAATCGTTGCGTGAAGAATAAACATGAAAGCCAGGCACAAAAACCATGTGCCGGCGATCCTACCGAGAATGTATTGCCGCCTGAAAAGCGGCCTGGAAAGAAACAATACCAGGCTTCCGTCTTCATGGTCTCTGCTGAAAATTTTCATCGATAGCAGGATGACGATCAGGGACATTCCGGACGCTATGACCTGGAAAACAATTTTTGAAACATGCCACGCAACCGTAATGTTGTTCAACTGTTTCCCGTTGACGGCATATTGGCCGCTGTAACATCCGCGAATCATCAGCACGAAAAGAATGGAAAGCCCCAGCAGAACATAAAAGCTTTTGTGGCGCATCTGGTCGCGGATGGTGTAGCCGGTAATTTTTAAAAAGTTATTCATTTTCCTTTTTGTATGTATTTTATAAAAACATCCTCCAACGTCTCGTCGGCGTCTATTATCGAACGAATCGAATCCTTGACGAGGATTTTTCCGTTGTTCATCATTGCCAGCGTATGGCATGTCTTTTCCACTTCCGAAAGGAGATGGGAATTCAAAAACACGGTAACACCGTTGTCGCGCAGGCTCTCGAGAATTTTTCTCACATCCCGGATGCCGATCGGATCGAGGCCTGTCACCGGTTCATCGAGTATCAACAATTTGGGCTGTCCGAGTAGAGTTGCTGCAAGGCCGATTCGCTGTTTCATGCCCTTGGAATAAGCGGCCGATTTTTCTTTTTCCCTGCCTTTCATGGAAACCTCCTCCAAAAGCCGGTCCACTTCCATTAGCGCATCTTTTCCGGCCAATCCAATCAAAGAAGCGTGCCGCCGCAGATATTCAAGCCCGGAAAGATGCGAGGGAATCATGTGATGTTCGGCCAGATATCCGACCCGTTTGCGTGCTTCGGGGTTGGAAACGGGTATTCCGTCGATCAAGATGCTGCCCGAAGTCGGTTTGATAAAGTCGAGGAGCATGCGGACGACCGTTGTTTTGCCGGCGCCGTTCGGACCGAGCAAAGCGAAATATTCGCCCTTCTCGATGCGATATGTTATGTTGTCGACCGCCGTAAATGTACCGAATTTTTTGGTGACAGAATTAAGTGCAATCATATTAAAGGCCCTTTAGCACGAGTTGTTCACGCTTTACAACGAAATAACACGACGGCAGCGGATTTCATATTTTACCATCGTCCCCGAATTCCTAAGTTAAATGCTCCAGCGGGTAACGCGTTGGATAATGCGTATCTTTGGCAGTTACCCCCTCACCTGCTGCCCTAGTCTGGTGTCGAAAAATCCCACATCTTGCGTTTTGGCCTCTGGAGCCCAAATTGATGATAGCCTTGAGGCATCACAATTTCAACAC
>JAAXQD010000176.1 GCA_012974475.1 Desulfobacterales bacterium | reverse complement strand
ACAACGTGCTGATGAACCCGCCCGCAAAAATGCCCATCAACAGCATCACCAGGGAAAGTCCAACCGTCCACAACTGGCTGGAAAAGAGGGTGACGCCGACCCATGTGAGGGTATACAGGGTAAGGATCACGGTGAAGATCTTTTTTTTGTCGAGTGAAAACCGGTCGGTCAGCCATCCGAAAAACGGTGCGCCGATGATCACACCCACGGGAATCAGCATGTTCAGTTTGCTGGCAAAGATGCGTTCAACGCCGAGGGCCGCCATCAGAAACGGCGTTGCCCACAGTCCTTGCAAGGTCAAAAGCGTGCCGTAAACGCCAAAAAAAATAATCGAAAGGATCCAGAACTGCCCGGATGTCAGCAGTTGCATTACCCTTGCGGCGGTTCCCGCCCCGGTCCCGGACGCTGTCCCGGGATTCTCCGGAACCGGATCGGATGGACCGCCGTAGTCCCGGGTAAAAAACAGGGTGACAAAAGCCAGACCCAGCGTGATCCCGCCGATGAGAAAAAATGTGACGCGCCATCCCCAGAACCCGGTGGCCCAGGCAAGGGGGGTGGTGGCGATCACAGCCCCGAAATTTCCCACGGACATGAGCAGGCCGATCATGGTGGCGAACTCTTCCTTTCTGAACCACAGAGAGATGGCCTTGACCCCCGGCACGTAGACGCCCCCGACGCCAAGTCCGATAAGGGCCCGCCCTACCGAAGCCCAGCCGATGTTCGGCGCCATGCCGAAAATAAAACACCCCGCCGCTGCCGCCATGGTCCAGTAGCCGATGACGCGCCGGGGTCCGAGCCGGTCCGACAGGTATCCCACCAGCGGCTGCTCGAAGGCATAGAGATAAAAATACATGGAGGACATTAAACCCAACGCCGTTGCATGGGTGTGAAAGGCGTCCAAAAGGTCCGTTACGATCACCGAAGTGGAGACCCGGTGGAAGTAGACGAAAAAGTACACCACGCAGATAACGGAAAAGACCATCCAGCGGTGGGGATCGCCATATGTATTGGGGGTTCGATTTCTCATTAAACCCTCGCGTTGCATAAACAACGGAGTTGGTATTTATAAAAAGAGGGTCTTCTCCAATTTAGTTGGAGAAGAGGGTTCGAGGATTCAAGGGTTCAAGGCAAAAGCACGTTAGTGCTTTAATCGTTGCATTTGCTACCGGGTACAAAGCACCCGGTTTTAGGCAAAAAAAGCCTGCCCGCACATACATGACACGGTATCTGGTGTCAATGATCAAATTTTTTAAAACGTCTCGAAATCTCAAGGATTTTGGATATAGATAGCCTTGTTCCCCGAACGGGCGGTTTTGAAATGGCTTCTTGGAACGGGTGACCGGCGATTTCCCCTTGATCATAAGGGATCTCTTGTGTAACCTTTAAGGTCGATATCGATGGAAGATAAATGCCAATTGGGGCGATCGATTCCATGCTTTGCCAAGCAGAGTATTTTTCCATGAGCTATAACCCGGAAGACTGCCATTTATTGAATTATCGGGGACTGAAAGAAGACGGATACGCGGTTTTTGAGACGGATTCAGTAAATCTGATTTTTGCGTTGCGGGGCGGCTGCATGGTCGATGTTTTCGATCTCGATTCGTCAACGCCGGTTGCCTATCTCGATTTTGATATTAAAAGAAATGTGATGCTCGGTTACGCCTTTGGCTCGCCCATTATCGGATTGCCCTTTAGCAATCAATTTCGCAAAACCTTTGGCAAGACCATCTTTCCATTTAGGGATTTAAGACCCGGCCACGAGGTCGGATTTTTTGTTGAGAAGACCTACAGAAATAAAGGAGAAAAGGGCCTCTGGAATCTGGATGAAGTTATGTTGACCATCGCTCTGGAGACCGCCTTTGAAGAAGGTGTTGAGGTATTTATCATTAAACCCACCGGAGACAGAACCCGGTATTATCGCAGCAAATTTTGGGCACAGATTCGGCCAACCACTGGAAACGATGTTATCCTGGGGATTGATGTCCCACAGGTCAGGAAAAAACTAAAGCACATCGAGCTTCAGGAAGTGGACGGCAAAACCCATTTTTTCAGGGTAACCGGTCATCCGGATACAAGGTGAACAGACATGGCAAAACTGAAGATTAGGATTTTTAAAAATAACGGCACGACGCCGGACACGACAGCAACGATTCCCCTTGCTATCGTTAAAGTGGCGTCAAAACTGATCCCGCGTAAAGCCGTTACGGTGCTTGATGATTTGGGCATCGATCTGGATCAACTCATTGAAATCTCAAAGACCGAAGGCGCATTGGGAACTTTGGCGGAAATCGAAGAGCACAAGAAAAATAGAAAAATCGTAATATCTATAGAGTAATGGAACATTCAGAAGCGAAAAATTCAGAAGTTGAACGAGCCGGAGAAGATCTGTTCAATTTTGTCGTTGACCGTGAAGACATAAAATGGCTGATGTCACACCTGCCGGAAGCGGCGGACATCAAGCGGGAAACGGTTGAATACGAACTTCAGATACTTAAAATCATCAGTGTCGGGTGGAGCATATCCTATTATCTTGAAACCAGCCCCCATAAAAATCAGCTTTTAGAACTTTACTGGAAGGCCGTCTATGATTTTTCACAGACGATCTCTACGGCAACCGGGCAAATAATCGGCCATGATATCGATTATTTTCAGATACTCAAGGACCGTCTGGACATGTACGTGGACGCCCTGGCCCAAAAATCTGACGCAATTGAGCCTGCTGCGGTCATCGGACCGGAGTTTGCACGGACCTGCGGGAATGCGGAGGATATATTTACGTTCATGACCGGCTCGAAGATGTTCATCGCAACCATCAATCGAACCAAAGAATATTTGGAAGCCATCAAGCTAAGATGACCCGGATCGACATCCATCAAGCAAAAGGGTGGAAATGTATTTACCTTCGTAAAACCCTAAGCGAAAGCCCACACCATGCACATTAGAGAAGCCGATTCCGGGGAAATTCCCGCCTTGTCAGATCTCATTCGAGATGCCTTCCGGGACGTCGCCGAGACGTTCGGCCTCACCCGGGAAAACTGCCCTAAACACCCGTCAAACCTTACCGATGAATGGATTGAAAACGATCTGGATAGGGGTGTGATTTATTATGTCCTGGAGAACGATGGCATATCCGCGGGCTGTGTCGCCCTTGAAAAAGCGGGGCCGGATCTTTGCTATCTTGAACGACTTGCCGTGTTGCCGGCGAACAGACGAAACGGTTTCGGCAAAGCACTGGTCGATCATGTTATTGCCCAGGCAAGGGGTTTGGGGGCAAAGAAAATAAGCATCGGAGTTATTGCCGACGATACGAATTTGAAGCGATGGTACAGAAAGCTGGGGTTTGTTGAACTAGAGACCCAGGCATTCGAACATCTGCCGTTTCTCGTCACCTTCATGTCGTATGAAATAGCGGCATGTCCTCCATCACGATGACATCTGCAGGAGAAATTTAAGGAAATGCTCGAAGGTTCGGCCTGACCGGCGGTCTGGACGGGTATTCGTTGGTTTGAGCCTTTTGTAGAGCGCTAAGCTCCCTCGGCTAAAATTGAAGAACTCGCATTTTAAATATGTTTAAAATGTTTCTTGATCGTTGGGCGCACTTATTTTACACTGGATTTAACCTGCTCTGAACGTTTAACGGTAACCGAGTAAAAAATAGGAACAAAGAATGATAACATTGTTAGATTATGGCGCAGGCAATGTCAGGAGCGTCACCAATGCCATAGAAAGTTTGGGCGCGCGCGTAAAAATCGTCTCAGATATTGACGATATATTGTCCGCTACCCAGCTGGTTTTCCCCGGCGTCGGCAATTTTGGAAGCATGATGCGGATTTTGAATCAGAAAAATTACGTGGGCCCGTTGAAAGACTACCTTCGTTCCGGCAGACCCTTTTTCGGCATATGTCTGGGGCTGCACGCCCTGTTCGAATACAGTGAAGAAGCCCCCGGCAGAAAAGGATTGGGGTTGATATCGGGCTATGCCAAGAAATTCGACATCGATCTTTCCGTGCCGCATATCGGATGGAACGGCATCAACATAAAAAAGACGTCCCGGATATTCAACGGGCTGCGCGGTGATGAAAAATTTTACTTTGTACATTCATTTTACGTCGCCCCCGAGGATGATTCCGTTGTCCTGACCACCACCGACTACGGCCTGGAGTTTGTCAGCAGCATCCAAAAAGAAAATATCACGGCAACTCAATTCCATCCCGAAAAGAGTGGAGATGCAGGGATCAAGGTGTTGAAGAATTTTATCGAATCTTCAAACAAAAAAGAGACATCTGCTCGTGTTTCAGGAAAAACCAGATTGTCTAAGCGGATCATCGCCTGTCTGGATGTTCGATCAGACGACCGGGGAGACCTTGTCGTTACAAAGGGAGATCAATATGATGTCCGGGAAAACGGCGATGTAAGGAACCTGGGCAAGCCGGTGGACCTGGCAAGACGGTACTACATAGAAGGCGCCGATGAGATTACATTTCTCAACATTACAGGGTTTAGAGATTTTCCTTTGGAAGACATCCCCATGATGGCGGTGCTGAGACGGACCTCCGAAAATGTCTTTGTCCCCTTGACCATCGGCGGAGGGATTAAAGATTATACGGATACAAAAGGCAGAAAATACAGCGCCCTGGAAGTCGCAGCTGCGTACTTCAGGTCGGGGGCGGATAAGATCTCCATAGGGAGCGATGCGGTTTTGATTGCAGAAGCGTATTTAAAAACAGGCAGAAAAACCGGTAAAAGCTCCATCGAGCGAATATCCGAAGTATACGGAGCACAGGCGGTGGTTGTATCCATCGATCCAAGGCGAGTGTATGTATCCTCGCCTGAGGACGTCCGTCATCACGTCATAAAAACCGATACAAAAGGGCCCAATGGGGAAACATACTGCTGGTATCAATGTACCATCAAAGGGGGAAGAGAGGGGAGAGATCTGGATGCCGTAACACTGGCACAGGTTTGCGAAAAATTGGGTACCGGAGAAATACTGTTAAATTGCATCGACAAAGACGGAACCAATTCCGGGTATGATATTGAGTTGATCAATGCGGTGAAGAATGCCGTAACCATTCCGGTCATTGCATCCAGCGGCGCCGGCTGCGTCGAACATTTTCTTGAAGTATTTACAAAAACCCAAGCGGAATCCGCACTGGCAGCCGGCATATTTCACAGAAAAGAAGTTCCCATCGCCGTTGTAAAAGATTTCCTCAAAGACAAGGTGGAAACCCGGCTGGCCTGACGCTCCCGTGAAGAATGTCGGGCGAAAGCGCCAGTTTCTTCTAACCCTAATTGATCGCAAACAAATTGGGAGAAATAAGGGTATCATTTTTTATAATAAGGAGAAAATACATGGCCGTCATAACCATCAGCAGGGACTTTGCTTCAGGCGCCCGAAGGCTCGGGCGTATGCTTGCCAAAAAACTCGACTATCAATACGTTGACAAATCCCTTTTCCAAAAAATAGCCGAAGATCTGAATGTCTCGGAAAGAACCCTGGAATCCTTTGAAAAAAGTAGACAATACCGGATATCCAACACATTTTCCAAGGCGTTCAGCCCGAGCTATATCGACCGAATAGTGGGATTCGATAAAAGCGTGGTCGAAGAGCAGGAATATCAGAACAGCTTGAGAAATCTTATTTTAGAAACGGCCCGAGAAGACGATGTGGTCATCGTAGGACGCGCAGGATGTTTTTTTTTGAAAGATATTGAAAATTGTTACCATTTCCGCCTAATTGCCTCCATGGATTGGCGGAAAAAATATGCCGTCGAACACTTGAACATCTCCGCTAAAAGGGCGCAAGAAATTCTTGAACGGCGGGATATAAATCAGCATTGGTTCCTCCGTTCAACCTGCGGCAAGGGCTTTGACGATCCATTGTTGTTCCACTCGATTTTAAATATGAGCCGCGTGCCCATTGAAAAACTGGTTGAAATCATTATATCCGTAGCAAATTTAAAATAGGGAGCGATACTCGAGTAAAACCCTCACCGCTTTCAATCCGGCAGTTTTACGATGGTTCTCCCTTTGTGCTTCCTTTGAAGGATGAGATCGATTCGTTGGTCCAATCCTTCCAGAGGGACCTCGGTGGTCAGCAGTTCCAGATGGTCCAGTTTCCATTCATCGGCAATTTTGTTCCATACTTTCAGGCGCATGGGCATCGGGCAGTTCTGGGAATCAATTCCCATCAGGGTAACGCCCCGCAAGATAAAGGGATAGACATTCAGGGGCAGATCATGGGACCCCACGTTTCCACAGCAGGTGACGGCCCCGTCGTCTTTCGTCGATTTAATGGTCGTCGCCAGCATCTCGCCGCCCACCGTATCGATGCCGCCGGCCCAAAGCCCTTTTAGCATCGGCCTGCCGCTGGAATCGATGGCCTCTTCAATGCTGATGACCTCTTTGGCACCGATTTTCAACAGAAAATCTTTTTCATCCACAACCCCGTTCACCGCCGTAACCTCATAACCGGCCTTGGAAAGTATAGAGACGGCGATACTTCCCACACCGCCTGTGGCACCGGAGACCACGACGCGTCCCATGTCCGGGGTAATGCCGTAGTCCACCAGCCTGAAAACCGAAAGGGCAGCGGTGAAGCCCGCTGTACCGAAGATCATGCTCTCTCGAGCAGAGAGGTCTTCGGGCATTTTGACCACCCATTCCGCGGGAACCCGTATATATTGCCCGAAACCGCCGGATGTGTTCATTCCGAGATCATAACTGGTGACGATCACCGCATCTCCGGCTTTAAAATCTTTACTGAGACTTTCAACCACCCTCCCTGCAGCATCGATTCCCGGGGTGTGGGGATAGTTTTTGGTGACCCCTCTGTTTCCGATGGCAGAAAGAACGTCTTTGTAATTCAGGGAGGAGTACTCGACGTTTACAAGTACGTCTCCTTTTGGAAGGTCATCAAGGTGTCTGTCTTCGATGTTCCTGACAAACCGATCGTTCTCAACTTCTGTGACGACCATCGCTTTAAAGTTCTTTTGACGCATACATCGACCTCCTTTCCAATTGGCTGCGTTAGGGTGTACATTTTTGGGTTACGTGACGAGATATTCCGACAATCAGAATCAGTGCGATGTCATCATAAAGGACGTTTTAAATCAGGGCGATGATGGAAAAGCAGGCCGTCGACCATTGCAGCATTCGAGTTTATTCCCCAAATCCGTAATGGAACATTTCATATTCGGTTCTCCCGCCAAGCAAGGCATCAATTTTATCCTGTATTTCTCGCCGCTCTTGATTCAACAGCCATTTTTCCCAGTAATCGGGAGACTGCCAGGTGCTGATGACCAGAAACGAATCCGGTCTATCGAGGCTTTTTAATGTTTCACCGGAAATATAGCCTGACTGGTTCGTAGCAAGTACCCGCATCTGTCTGAACAAGGGTACCATTTCCTTTGCCTTGTCTTCCGGTACCACGCGTTTAATGAAAACTTTAACAACCATGTTGTCCTCCTTAAAGCTGGGCCCCCATTAGGGGATATTAATGATACATGCCTTTTGCGCTTCCAGGTAACACCCGTTTTCAGCGGACTCGAAAAAATCCTATTCAACAAATACCAGAAAAATACAAAATCGTCAAATGATTGCAAAAAAATATAATTTTTTTAACTACATACGTCGATTATCGCCCGCGCTTTTTCGAGTTTGACACCCTGCCGTATCTTTCCGGCTGCAGAGTCTGAATTCCGATCGTTCAAAAAAATGGAGTCTTTTTAGCCACTTGCCACTCCTGTCTCTTATACAC
>JAAXQD010000156.1 GCA_012974475.1 Desulfobacterales bacterium | reverse complement strand
TGATAATATATTTTGCCTTTAGCTTAGAATCGGCCAGAGAAAGCAATATGGTGTTTGCATCACCCCCCGGGTCGATGACAACAGCTTCTTTTGTTTTCGAACATCCGCAGATAAAACAGTTTGCCATAAGCGGTCCAACGACCAGTTCTTTGATAATCAAAATAGCCTCCAATGATAGTTGATACCATCCTTGCACGTGATGGCGGGAAATATTTGTTATTGGAAATATTCTTCCAAAATTAGAAGATAAAATTCACGGAGCCCGATTTTTTGCTTGCTCGATGAGTTCAACAAGACTTACCATTTTTGGTTTTGGCTTTGCATTAACAAGTTTTTTAAACGTATCCTCCGGCAAGGATTTTTTTAAATATTCCACCACGTCGAAGGATTCCCACCAGCAGTCGAATATCTTCCAGCAGGGCAAACCGTCTTCGCCGTTTGTTCTGCAGTATCTGAACGAAACAGGTCCGCCCAGCCTGGGACATCTTCGCTCAAGACCATCAAAAACCTTATTCATTGATCAACGGCTTTTTAGGGTTTGCGGTTTGGGAAAATTTTCGAACACCTTTTCCGACTCCGACATCTCGGCGTCAGTCAAGACAAAGTTATGCAACTCCCCGGAAAAGTATTTGTCATAGGCTGTAAGATCGATGAGGCCGTGACCGCTCCAGTTGAACAGGATCACTTTTTCTTTGGCCTCTTCTTTGGCTTTTTTTGCTGCATCAATGACCCCGGCCAAAGCGTGGTTTGTTTCCGGAGCAGGTATAAACCCTTCAGTCCTTGCAAAAATAACCCCCGCCTTGTAGGCATCCAGCTGGGTTGCAGATTTTGCTTCGATAATTCCCTCGTTAACAAGCTGGCTCACTGTAGGAGACATCCCGTGATACCGGAGCCCTCCTGCATGAATCGGTGGTGGAACAAAGGCATGCCCGAGACTGTGCATCGGGAGCAAGGGGGTATATCTTGCGGTGTCCCCGTGATCGTAGACAAACGGTGCCTTTGTCAGGGTCGGGCAGGCCGTCGGTTCATATGGATATATATCAATATTTTTTCCATTTATTTTGTCGTGAACAAACGGGAACGCAAGGCCGGCAAAATTGCTTCCACCGCCGGCGCAGGCGATCACGACATCCGGATACTCCCCGATCTTTTCGAGTTGTTTTTTTGCCTCAAGCCCAATAATGGTTTGGTGTAACATAACATGATTTAGAACGCTGCCCAATGAGTAGCGTGTTTTACCGCTTTCATCACTGACGGCCGCTTCAATGGCTTCACTGATAGCAATGCCGAGGCTGCCTGGTGTGTCAGGATCATTTTCCAAGACATTTCGACCGGCATTCGTTTCTCTACTGGGACTTGCCACACACTTCCCACCCCAAGCTTCCATCATCGATTTGCGATACGGTTTCTGGTCGAAGCTGACTCTGACCATAAAAACCTTACATTCAATTCCGAACTGGGAACAGGCAAAGGAGAGGGCGCTTCCCCATTGTCCGGCCCCGGTTTCGGTGGTCAATTTTTCAATCCCGAAAACCTTGTTGTAATATGCCTGAGGAACGGCGGTGTTCGGTTTGTGGCTTCCAGGGGGACTTACCCCTTCATTTTTAAAGTAGATCCTTGCCGGCGTATCAAGAAATTTTTCAAGAGCGCGTGCTCTGACGAGGGGCGATGGTCGCCAGATGCTAAGAACCTTTAGGACTTCTTCTGGTATATCGATCCATCTGTCGGGACTGACCTCCTGTTCGATGAGGTTCATGGGGAAAACCGGCGCAAGAGCTTCAGGCTTAACCGGCTGTCCGTCGGGTCCCAGAGGTGGGTTCATCTTGATATCGGCAAGTATATTATACCATTGTCTCGGCATTTCATCTTCCGTTAAGAGAACTTTTTTGAATTCCATCGCAATCTCCTTTTCGTTAACTGGTTTCAGTTATCTGAATGTCGGTTTTTGTTTTTATTTCCTTACTTTTAAGGGCCATTCGCACACTGTCGAGGATTCCATTGATAAAGGCACCCGACACTTCGGTGCCGAATTTCTTTCCCACGTCAATGGCCTCGTTGATGGATACTTTTGGTGGAATGTCCTGACAGTAAAGGAGCTCATACACGGCGATTCTAATAATATTTCTGTCCACGGAGGACATGCGGCTTATTTTCCAGTTGTCGGAGAAGTTTTCGATAATTGAATCGATTTCGGATTTTTTCTGGATAACGCCGTTAACAAGCTTGATAAAAAAAGGGCGGGCCTTTTTTGAAGGGTTAAAATTGACACAGAATCGTTCCAACAACTCATTGGAGTCATTCCGGCTCATATCAATATAAAAGAGCGCCTGCATAGCAAGTTCTCGGGACTTGCGACGGTTTCCCATGGTTAAGCCTGGTCGACAACCTCAATCAAGTTTGCCATTTCTATGGCGGTTATTGCTGCATCCCATCCCTTATTGCCGGCTTTTGTTCCCGCGCGTTCTATGGCCTGTTCGATGGTATCGGTGGTTACGATGCCAAAGATGACCGGAACTTCAGATTCCAGGCTCACCATGGCGATTCCTTTGGAGACTTCGGCGCTGACTAAATCAAAATGCGGCGTTGCACCTCTAATGACAGCTCCCAGACAGATAATCGCATGGTATCGATCTGTTGCGGCCATCTTTTTGGCCATCAATGGTATTTCAAAGGCACCGGGGACCTTCACAACTTCGATATCTTCGTCTCTGGCACCGGAGCGTAACAGCCCATCCAAAGCACCTTCAAAAAGCCTTTCGGTGATAAAATCATTAAAACGGCTTACAATAAGCCCAAATTTTTTGCCCTCAGCCAGGAGATTGGCTTCAATAATTTTTGGCATTTGATCTCCTCCCGATGTTATTGAAAGACACCACCTGTAGTAACCGTTAGCACAATTTTACGGCACGGTATTGACATTTAACAGGTGTCCCATCTTAAGTTTCTTGCATTCCAGATAATTTCGATTGTATTCATTGGGTTCTGTCTCGATCTCAATTTGCTCGGTTAAACTGAGCCCATATCCTTCAAGGCCGACCATCTTCTTGGGATTGTTGGTGAGAAGCCGCATCTTTTTAACGCCGAGGTCCACCAGAATCTGGGCGCCAATCCCGTAATTTCTCAAATCAGGTTTAAATCCGAGCCTTTCATTGGCCTCAACCGTATCCAGGCCTTGATCTTGGAGTGCATAGGCCTTAATCTTGTTAACAAGACCGATGCCGCGTCCTTCCTGGCGGATATAGAGGAGTACGCCGGCGTTCTCCTGGTCGATCATTTCCATGGCCGTCTGGAGCTGATCACCACAGTCACAACGAAGGGAAGCGAAAATATCTCCGGTGAGGCACTCCGAGTGGACTCTGACAAGGACGGGTTTCTCCGGATCAATGTTTCCCTTGACCATGGCGATATGCAACAAATCATCCACAGCATTTTCATACACAACTGCTTTGAATTCTCCTGCAATGGATGTGGGAATAACCGTCTCTGCAACCCTTTTCACGAATGATTCGGTACGCATGCGGTATTCAATCAGATCAGCGATGGTGCATATGCCGATGCCGTGCTTTTCACTGAACTTTTCGAGGGCCGGCATCCGGGCCATGGTACCGTCTTCATCCATGATTTCACAAATCACTCCGGCGGGTTTTAGACCGGCAAGACGCGAGAGATCTATCGACCCTTCTGTCTGGCCGGCTCGCACGATGACCCCTCCGTTCCTGCCCCGCAGCGGGAATACATGTCCGGGTCTCACAAGATCGGTGGGCTGAGCATCGTCTGCTACGGCGGTAAGAATTGTGGTGGCGCGGTCTGCAGCGGAAATACCGGTTGTTACACCGCACCGTGCTTCGATAGACACCGTAAAACCGGTCTGATATTTAGAAGTATTGTGTTCAACCATCAGCGGCAGGTTGAGAGAATCGATTTTTTCTCCGGTCATGGACAGGCAAATAAGCCCCCTTCCATATTTGGCCATAAAATTAACGGCTTCAGGTGTCATAGCTTCAGCAGCCATGGTAAGATCCCCCTCGTTTTCACGGTCTTCGTCATCAACGAGAATAACCATACGTCCGGCCCTTATTTCTTTAATCGCTTCTTCGGTGGATAATAGTGGCATTTTTATTTATTTTCTCCGTTATTCCTTTATTTTCAATAAATTGTAAAAGTCCCGAAACCCCAAATTAAATAAAACCGGTTTTGGCAAGAAACTGCATGTCCACCGATTTGCCGGTCTCTTTGGGGCTGTCGATGTCATGACTTCTGCGAGCAAATCGTTCAACATACTTTCCGATCATGTCTGTTTCTATGTTGACAAGATCTCCGACTTTTATAAAGCCCCAGGTCGTCAATTTGGCAGTATGCGGTATGATACTTACGTCAAAACGATTGCGGCCGCAGTTGTTGATGGTGAGGCTGATGCCATCCATCGCAACCGAGCCCTTTTTTATCATATAATACGACAGGGATTCGGGTATTTCAATGGTAATAATTATGGCGTTTCCGGTTTTTTCTTTGAGTTTTACGGTTCCAATTCCATCAATATGCCCTGAAACAAGGTGACCGTCAAGGCGATCGGACAGTCGAAGGGCGCGCTCAAGGTTGACGCGGTCTCCGATCTTTGCCCTGCCAAAGGTCGTCATTGCGAGGGTCTCAGGTGACATGTCCACCTGAAACCGTGTGCCCTCGATCATAACCACGGTCAAGCAGGCACCGTTTACTGAAATACTGTCTCCGATTTTGGTCTGATCAAGATCAAAGTCCGCATCGACTCCCAAGCGTTTACCCTGACCCGTCGATCGTATTTTACGGATGGTGCCGAGAGCTTCTATGATTCCGGTAAACATAATTCAAAAAATGGCCTATTGGAAATTGTCGATTGTTCAATCTTGGATCTTGTCCGGTTTCGGTGTGTCCGCCTTGGGTTGAATTATTTGTCAATATACCCCTGAATCATAATATCGTCACCGAATCGTCGGACATGAATGTCCTTAACCGGAATACAGCGATCCATCACATCCGCCCCCGGTCCTTTACAGATGGGAATACCGTCATCTCCTCCCAGAATTTTAGGCGCGAAGAAAAATATAATTTTTTCAACGATGCCTGCGGATAGCGCTGATGCGACAACCCGGCTGCCGCCTTCGATAAGAAGGCTGGTTATTCCCAAGGACCCCAAGCGATCCACGAGGCGGTCAAGGTCGATTATCCCATCCTTTAAAGGGGATTCGATAATCCTGGCACCTGTCTTTTCTATTCGGGCCTTTTTATCACTTGAAGCCGAAGGGCCGGTGACCAGTATCGTATCAGAATCCGAATGAAGCCGCAAGAGTTTAGCCGCTTCAGAAATTCGAAGATGGGTGTCGAGAATAATTCTTGTGGGATCCAGACTTTTGAAATCTTTTGAACGACTTGCCAGCCGGGTGGTCAGACTGGGATTGTCTTTCTCTACCGTATTGATTCCCACCATAATGGCATCGACAGCATGACGAAGGCGGTGAACGAACTCCCTGGCGGCCTCACCGGTAACCCACTTGGAATCACCGCTTTTTGTTGCGATGCGCCCGTCTAGCGTCGCTGCGCATTTAACGATCGTAAAGGGTCTTTTTGTCCGGGTGTATTTTATAAAAAATTCATTCAGTCTTTTTGCGTGGTCTTCACAAATGCCCACCGTGGTTTTGATGCCGCGATTTTTTAAATATTCTAAGCCGCCACTTTTCACGTCGGGATTTGGGTCTTCCATGGCAGCAACCACATGCCGAATACCTGCACCTATTATCTTTTCGGTGCAGGGGGGCGTTCGTCCAGTATGATTACAAGGCTCCAGCGTGACATAAAGGGTTGCATCTCGTGCCAAACTTCCAGCATTGTCGATGGCATCGACTTCAGCATGAGCTTCCCCTGCAGCTCTGTGATATCCCTTTCCGACAACCTCGCCGTCTTTAACAATTACGGCACCGACCATGGGGTTTGGCGAAGTAAACCCCTCGCCCTTTTTGGCAAGGTCGAGTGCCATCTGCATAAAACGCTTGTGGTCTATGAATGTCAAAATGCTATGGTTGACCTAAACTCGGATGAGTTCGACGTTTCTCGAACGCATCATGTTTAATGCCTGCTCAAAAGATGTTTTAATTCAGAAACAAAATCGTTTACATCCTTGAATTCCCTGTATACTGAAGCAAATCTTACATATGCGACATCATCTATATCATGAAGTTTTGCCATGATCTTTTCACCGATTTTGTGGGAAGGTATCTCCTTTTCACCGGTTTCCCTAAGATCGCGTTCCAGTTCATCCAGGAACTCATCGATAACATTAACACTTATATCCCGTTTCTGACATGCCTTTTGGAGGCCCGAACGGACCTTCTCAGGGGAAAAGACTTCACGCCGCCCATCTTTTTTTATAATCATGACAGGGATATCTTCAATATGTTCGTAAGTGGTAAATCGTCTGCTACATATAATGCATTCCCTGCGTCTCCGGATGACATTCCCATCTTTACTCAGTCTAGAGTCGATCACTTTGTTGTCTATTTCTCCGCAAAATGGACACTTCATGAATCCCTCCCTGGCTCTATCTCGGATTATTGATGGTTATTCGGACGGGCCGACATCAATCTTTATGACGTCGACACCCGCTTCCTTCAACATTTCTTCGGACATGGAGTCTGCGTATCCAGACGCGTAAAAGATGCTACTTATTCCTGCGTTGATAATCATTTTGGCACATATGGAACAGGGCAGGTTGGTACAGAAAAGTGATGCACCCTTTATGGAAACACCATGATAAGCGGCCTGAATGATTGCATTCTGTTCGGCATGTATCCCTCGGCAAAGCTCATGATTCTCACCTGAGGCGATATTCAGTTTCTCCCGGAGGCATCCTGTTTCAAGGCAGTGTTTAATGCCGGTGGGCGCACCGTTGTAACCGGTGGACAAGATTCTTTTGTCTTTTACGATGATGGCGCCGACCGACCGCCGGAGACATGTGGAACGCCTGGACACCAAAGACGTGATGTCCATAAAATAGGCTTCCCATGAAGGGCGGCTGCTTCCCCCGGCCATTTTTATGCCACCTCTTCGTGCCAGTTTCGATACAGCGGAAACGCTTGGCAAAGCTCAAACACTTTTTTCTTTGTCGTTGCAATGATTTTATCATCCGTGGGATTTTGGAGTACATGGATAATAAGTTCTGCAATTGCTTTCATTTCCGGCGTTTCCATGCCCCTGGTGGTAATTGAGGGCGTCCCGATACGGATACCACTGGTCACCGCAGGGCTGAGGGTTTCAAAGGGTATGGAATTCTTGTTCACGGTAATTCCGGCACGGCCCAGGGCGTCTTCAGCATCTTTCCCGGTTATTTTCAGATTTCTCAAATCGACGATCATCATATGGTTATCGGTACCGTTGGAAACCAGTTTTAAACCGCTATCCATCAGATGGCCAGCGAGAACATCTGCGTTTTTCACGATATCTTCCTGATATGTCTTGAATGATTCACTCAGGGCTTCTTTGAAAGCAATCGCTTTGGCCGCAATAACATGCATAAGCGGTCCGCCTTGAATTCCAGGGAATATTTCCTTATTCAGTCGGGTGCTGTACTCGGTTCGAGCCAGAATCAGGCCGCCGCGCGGCCCTCTTAAAGTTTTGTGCGTTGTTGAAGTTATGACATCGGCAAACGGTACGGGAGAGGGATGAAGTCCGGCGGCCACAAGACCGGCGATATGGGCCATATCCACCATTAAATAAGCGTTTGCCGATGCAGCGATTTGTGCAAACGCTTCGAAATCTATAATACGTGGGTAGGCACTGGCTCCGGCAACAATCAACTTCGGCCGATGTTTTTCTGCCAATCGTGCCACTTCTTCATAGTCGATGATACCGGTATCTGCATTTACGCCATAGTGAATAAAATTATAGAGTTTTCCCGAAAAACTGGCCGAGCTGCCATGGGTCAGGTGTCCCCCATGGGACAAATTCATTCCCAAGACGGTATCTCCCGGATCCAACAGCGCAAAATATACGGCCATATTGGCTTGGGAACCCGAGTGCGGCTGAACATTCGCATAAGGGGCTTTAAACAGTTTTTTTGCGCGGCTTACCGCCAGTTTTTCAGCAACATCGACATATTCGCATCCGCCGTAATACCGTTTATCCGGATAGCCTTCGGCATATTTGTTGGTAAGTACACTTGCCTGGGCAGCCATGACTGCAGGACTTGCAATATTTTCCGATGCAATAAGCTCCAACGTGTTGGTTTGCCGGTCGATTTCCATGGAGATTGCACGGGCAATCTCGGGATCTACTTTTTCGATGAGTCTATAGTCCAAATATTTATTCCTTGTTGGGTTTAAAACGCAAAACTGTAACGATGGTTTCGCCGGTTAGCCAGCTCGCGGTTTAACCGCTAACGGGTCAGCCGGCACAGCCGTGTTCCGCATCCATATCTATCCGGTCAAATTTTTCCAGTCGGCGAAGATGCCGTCCACCGTCGAAGGGTGTCTCCAGCCAGACCTTGACAATCTCCAGGGCAAGGGCGTCTCCGATAACGCGACCCCCCAAGACCAATATATTGGAATCGTTGTGTCGTCTGCTCATGATGGCGGAAAAAAGATCTGAACACAGCGCCGCCCTGACATGAGAAAATTTATTGGCAACCATGGACATGCCAATCCCTGTGCCGCACAACAAGATCCCACGGGAAAATTTGCCCGATGAAACCATTGATGCGACTTTGGCACCATAATCCGGATAGTCCACCGAATTTTCACTGAAGCATCCCACATCTTCAACATCGATGGACCCTTCGATGAGGAAAGTTTTGATTTTTTCTTTCAAATCATATGCAGCATGATCGCTGCCGATCACAATGGGTGTTGTGTTTCCAGACATGATATTACCCTGTATATTGGAACTGAAAGAACAGTTGAAAGCTTTGAAGGGATAATATTTTCAAGAATCCCAAAAAATGTTCACCGGTCGCGTAAAAAGTCTTTTTAGGAAACAATCAAAACTATTCGGTTTCAATTACAGTGCGGCCCTTATACGTACCGCAACTGGGGCATGCATGGTGTGGAAGCCTGGCATCACCGCACTGGGGACAACTGGTCAAATTAGGGGCTGCAATCTTTTGGTGAGTCCGCCGCTTATCCCGCTTTGATTTTGATGTTTTTCGTTTTGGAACTGCCATAATTAATCACCTAACTATTTGTTTTTGTTGAAATACTTATTTAGCCGCAAACCTTTATCAAAGTTGAAGTTTAACTAATTGAAATGATAAGCATTGTCAAGATTTTTAATACATATTTATTATGATTTCCAATACCCCGCCGTTTGTCGGAGTGCGGCTGAGATCCCGTCTATAGGGAAGCGGCGGGGCGCTTCATTATATGTTAATTCTGCTTAAGCCTGAAAGCAAGGCCGGAAAGACGTTTTTTGGGCGTATCGTTTTTGAGCGCAATTCCCAGGGCTTTTTTTGTGCCGATTAGAATTACCAGTTTCTTACCCCGTGTAATGGCGGTGTATAAGAGGTTTCTTTGGAGAAGAACAAAATGCTGGGTCATTATCGGTAATATGACGGCCGGGTATTCGGATCCCTGTGATTTATGAACAGATATGGCATATGCCAGGGATATTTCATCCATCTCTGAAAAATCGTAACTTACCGTCCTTCCGTAGAAGTCCACCGAAAAGACATTTTCTTTTACGTCAACAGTACGTATGGTCCCGATATCTCCGTTGAAAACTTCTTTTTGATAGTTGTTTTTAAGGTGCATGACCTTGTCTCCAATTTTGAATGTACTGCCTCTGGTTTCGATAATCACCGGATTTGGGTTCAATACTTCCTGCAAAACCTGGTTAAGATGGGTCGTGCCGATGACGCCTTTATGCATGGGTGTTAGAATCTGAACGTCGTGCACCGGATCAAAGTTAAACCGTTCAGGAATTGTTTTGTTGCACAATTCAAGAATCGTGGCGACAACCGTGTTGGGGTCATTCTGTTCTATAAAATAAAACTCAGAAAGGTCTTCGGAATGGTCCAGCGGCTTGAAAACCGGGAATTCACCCTGGCGAATTCTGTGAGCGTTGAACACAATGGGGCTTTTATGAGCCTGCCTGAAAATTTTCTTGAGATAAAATATCGGTGTCCGGGCTGATTTTATCATGTCGGAAAGAACGTTGCCAGGACCTATTGACGGAAGCTGGAAAACGTCACCGACCAGTATCAGAACGGCGGTCATGGGGACCGCATTGATCAGATGAAACATCAAAAGGGTATCCACCATGGAAGCTTCATCAATAATTACTGCATCCGCGTCCAAAGGGTTATCCCGGTTCTTATCGAAGAGGCCGTCATTAAAATTAACGCCCAATAATCTGTGAATGGTTTTTGCGTTCCTTCGGGTAACCTCGGACAGCCGTCTGGCTGCGCGACCGGTTGGCGCCGCAAGAAGAACCCGTTTCCCGAGGGCTTCAAAAATAGCATTGACAGATCGAATCAGGGTTGTTTTGCCGGTTCCGGGACCGCCGGTAATAATAACCGCACGATGGGAGAGAATTTTTTCAAGGACATCAATTTGTTCCCGGGAAAGTGCGATGGCCAGTTTCTTTTGAACTTCTTTTGAAATGCGTTCCGCATCTATGGTGGGCGGTGTTACCGGGACCGACAGCAGGGCTTTTAGGCGATTGGATATACCGGTTTCCGCCCGGTGAATTTCTTTCAAGTAAACCATTCTGTTTTCAGAAGTATCCGGTGCATTTTCAATCACCAATTCTCCATTATCAGATAATTTCTCCATGGAACATCGGGTGATATCGGCTTCAAGGGAAAAAAGGTCTCCACACTTCGCAACCAGTTGATTTTCAAAAATAAAAACGTGACCTTCATTGATGAATTGCTCGATCACATGGATGATGCAAGCCCTCACACGCTGGGTATCATCCCTTGAGACACCCAGCGTGAGCGCGACTTTGTCCGCAAAATAAAAACCGATTCCGGGAATATCGGTGGCCAGGCGGTAAGGATTATTTCGGATAATATTGACTGCATCCGCACCATACGTTTTAAGTATTTTTGCACAATAAGCGGTTTTGACCCCCGTATTTTGTAATAACTGCATTAGGCCTCTCGCCGCATGATTGTATTTCCAGGCGTCACATATCAACGCTGCTTTTGCTTGTCCGACGCCGTCCACTTCCATTAGTCTTTCAGGATTTTTTTCTATGATTTCAAAAGTCTTGGCTCCAAAACGGCTGATCATTCTATGGGCTGTTGAAGGTCCGATCCCTTTGACAATACCCGATGCCAAATATTTTTTGATACCGCTAATGGTCGCCGGCAACGTCTCTTCATATGACTCAATTTTGAGCTGCTGGCCATATTTAGGATGGGTTTTCCAGGTTCCTTCAATTTTAAGGAATTGTCCCGGTTTGACTGCCGGCATTGACCCCACGATGGTCACCAAATTGTGGGTCTTGCTCGTTTTTAATTTTGCAATGGTATAATGGGTTTCAGGATTAGAATAGGTGATTCTTTCTATCTCACCTTCAAGGGTGGTTATGGGAAGGGGCCTATTCATGATCAATGCAGGTGGCCCGGATGATCCGGCGAATCGTAACGGGTGATTATCCAGTGGACGGCGTTGAAAAGATCCTGGGCCACATGGTCGGGATGGATCGCTTTCTCTTTTAATATTTTTTCAGCCTGGATGCCATTACCGGTTTTGACCAGAAGCGCATACCTGCAGCCCGCATTTCGAGCACATTCAATGTCTTTTGCAGTATCCCCAACCATGACAGCGTTTGCAAGGTCGATCCGGTATCTTTTTTTTGCCTGATAAATCAATCCCGGCTTTGGTTTCCGGCAATCGCACCGGTCTTCCGGTGTATGGGGGCAAAAGAATATATCTGTTATTTCACCCCCGCTGGACTGAACGCTGGCCTTCATTCGGGTATGAATATGGTCGAGTCCTTCTCTGGATACCATCTTACGATGGATAACCGACTGGTTGGTGATGACAATGGTGGTAAACCCATTCTGTTTAAGTTGCTTTAAAGCTTCTAAACTTTTGGGCAGAAACTCAAATTCAGACCAGTGCTTTATGTAATCCGCCGAATCCCGGTTAATTACGCCGTCACGATCCAGAAAGGCGACTTTTTGCAGTATGTGTTTTCGACTCGTCAATTGTCTTCCGCAATTGCAAATGCATTCTTATATCCGTTTTGGATCATGAATTCTTCATTCCTGTCTGCTTGTTCCAGGTTTGAATATCTGCCTGCCCTGACCCGATAAAAGGTATTATTACCGTCGAAATAGGCTGTGATGTGGACATTTTCGTATGATCGAGCAAGCTTTTTCCGAAGTCTCTCAGCGTTTGTCCACTCACTGAAAGCCCCGATCTGGATGGTAAAATTTCCCTGATAATAATTTGACGGCGTATAGGATTGACCGGTGCTTTTGGATATGTCCGATCGATTGGGTGTGCCGAGTGCTATAATCTCAACATCCGCTGTGCCGGGTCCGACAATACCGAGTTTTTTTGCGGCCGTATAAGAAAGGTCGATGATCCGCCCGCGGACAAAAGGCCCCCGGTCATTAATTCTGACTTCGATTTTTCGGTTGTTTTCCAAATTGCGTACGCTGACATACGTGCCAAAGGGGAGGGTTTTGTGGGCAGCTGTCACGGCATACATATTATAGATTTCGCCGTTGGCTGTCTTTTTTCCGTGAAAGTCCCTGCCGTACCAAGATGCTCGGCCGCGCTGGTTGAAGCCTTGTGCATGCGCCAGCGGCTGATACCAGTTTTTCCCTATTTTATAGGGTTTCGGTTGCCCGGGAGGGGTCGGCGGAGGCTCGACTGCTGCACATCCGTAAAAAAGAAAAATTAAAAGACCACAAAGAGCAAGACGTCTATAAATTGCAGGGGAATGGCTTTTTATTAATTGAATGGACATCACTATTTTTGAAATGCGATTTTCAAAACATCCTGCATCTTTTCCACAGGGTAAAAGCGGATTTTTTCTTGAATTTCTTTGGGTATGTCTTCCAGATCTTTTTCGTTCCACTTGGGTATGATAATCGCTTTTATGCCCGCACGATGGGCTGCCAGCACCTTTTCCTTGAGGCCGCCAATCGGGAGAACCTGACCTCTTAATGTTATTTCACCGGTCATGGCAAGATCTTTGTTGATGGTTTTATGGGTCAGTAACGATGTCAGTGCGGTCAGCATGGTGACACCGGCTGAAGGACCGTCTTTGGGAATAGCGCCTGCCGGGACGTGAATATGAATATCGTGTTTTTCGAAATAATCCTCAGGGATGCCAATAGTATCGGCATTCGATCGAATAAAACTCAATGCCGCGGTTGCGGATTCTTTCATGACATCTCCAAGCTGGCCCGTCAGGGTAAGGCCTTTACTACCTCTCATGGAGGTTGCTTCTATAAAGAGGAGTTCACCACCGGCCTGTGTCCAGGCAAGCCCCGTTGCCACTCCGGGAATTGAAGTCCTGGCTTTTACTTCCGAAATCAATCGAACAGGCCCGAGGTACTCGGAAATATTTTCAACCTTGATCGCAACGGACGCGACTTTTTTTTCAGCGATACCGGCAGCAACCCCGCGGCAGATCGATGCGATTTCACGTTCGAGATTTCTCAAGCCGGCTTCGCGAGTGTACCCCGATATAATGCGTTTTACAGCGCCTTTTGTAAAAGACAACTGTTTGCTTTTAAGTCCATGGGCTTCACGTTGGCGGGGGATAAGATAGCGATTTGCGATTCTGATTTTTTCGTCGAGTGTATAGCCGAGAAGCTTCAGAACCTCCATTCTGTCCAGCAGTGCAGGCGGGATGGTATCAAGAATATTGGCGGTGGTTATGAACATCACCTTTGACAGGTCAAAAGGCACGTCCAGATAATGATCTGAAAAAGAAAAGTTCTGTTCAGGATCGAGAACTTCCAGAAGCGCAGACGAGGGATCACCTCGGAAATCGCTTCCAACCTTATCGATTTCGTCGAGCATAAATACGGGGTTGTTCGATCCGGATCGTCGTATCCCCTGAATAATGCGGCCGGGAAGCGCGCCGACATAGGTGCGTCGATGTCCCCTTATTTCAGCCTCATCCCTTACACCGCCGAGTGAAATTCGGAAAAACTGGCGGCCTAAAGCCTGGGCGATGGAGCGGCCCAGAGATGTTTTACCCGTACCGGGGGGACCGGCAAAGCAAAGAATGGGTCCTTTTGACTCCGGTTTTAACTTGCGTACCGCCAGATATTCCAGAATTCGCTTTTTGGCTTTGTCCAGCCCAAAATGGTCTTTATCTAAAATTATTCTGGCCTTTTTGATGTCAAGGTTGTCTTCTGTACTTTCATGCCAGGGAAGTACGGTCAGCCAGTCCAGGTAGGTTGATGCCACGGTATATTCCGCTGAAGACGGATGCATGCGGGAAAGGCGGTTCAGTTCCCGTTCAGCCTCCTTGCGGGCGTCCTCTGGAAGGTTTTTTTCGTCGATTTTTGCCCGGTAATCTTCAATTTCCACAGCGGCTTCATCTTTTTCACCCAGTTCTTCTTTAATGGCTTTGAGCTGCTCGCGAAGATAGTATTCCCGCTGCCGTTTATCCATGTCCCCTTTGACCTGGGATTGAATCTTGTTTCCCAGTTCGAGGATTTCCAATTGATGGTTAACCAGCCGAGTCACTTCTTTCAACCGTTTTTTAGTGTCAAAAGTTTCCAGAACCTTCTGTTTTTCTTCAAGGCTGGAGTTGATGGTGGAGGCAATCATATCTGCCAAAATGCCGGGCTCTTTTATGGATCTTGCCATCACCACGATTTCCTGGGGCAACCCGGGAGAAAGTTCGGCAATTCTGGTGAACTGGTCGATCATGTTGGACATCAGGGCCTCGATTTCTTTGTCTTTTGTATCTATTTCTTTAATATGTTCGAGGCTGGCTTGAAGATACGGTTTTTCTTGCACATATTTTTTGACCTTGAATCTTCCCAAACCCTGGGCCAGCAATTGCAATTTGTTGTCTTCTGTTTTTGCCATTTTAAGGATCAATGCGCTGGTGCCTACGGTGTTCAGATCATCCTGGGCATGAACGTTATCCTCGGAGGGCTTTTTTACTACAATCAGTCCTATGAGTCGATTCTGGGACATGGCTTCGTCGATTAGCTTAATCGATTCCGGCTGCATAACAACCAGCGGCAAAACCATTTTGGGGAAAAGCGCCGCGTCAAACAATGGAAGGATCGGAAGAACTTCCGGAATTTTTTCCGCGCTGAGTTCAGGTGATGGCTGCTGTTCTATCATGTGAACCTCCAAATTGTTTCATACAAACGAATTCTGATTTTATCATACACGCTATCGCTCTGTAATTGGGACCTTGAAAGTCTTATCAAGGGAAAGCTTGGCAAGTCGAACCTGAAGAAATCCGTTGGAATATGAGGCAGAAACAACTTCAGGATCAATGGGCGCAGGAAGATAGAGTATGCGCTCAAATTTGCCATACTGTATTTCCGCCAGACGGTATGTTGCATTCTCTATGCGTGTCATAGGGACACGGTTCCCTTGAATTCTAACGGCTTTACTGCTGATTTCCAGCTCCAGGTCCTCTTTGGCAACTCCGGCGATTTCACCCATGATAATTATTTCGTCCGGGGTTTCATAAATATCCATTTGAGGCTTCCACGTCCGCTCAGCAATCGTAAACATGGGATTTATCGATCTAAAGAGATCCTCAACTGTTTTTTCGAACTTGGAATCGAGATGGTCAAAACCGTCAGTGAATCGTATTTTGATATAATCCATTTTAAAGCTCCTGGGCGCTAAGGGTTCGTTCAAAAATAATCACATGCTGATGCGTCAATTCATCCCGCTTGGCGGGGCTTCAGGGAACTTCAATGACCAAATACTAACACCGAACTAAGTGTTTGTAAAGAAAAGTCCTGAATCTTGTCAGTCAATTCAGCAAAGCGGGTATTCTGTTTATAGATAAAAATTGTATTTTATCTGCAAATGAAATATTAAAAAACCATGAATCGATATTTTAAAAATTCATTCAAGTTGATCATCGGCTCACAGTACTTTTTATACTTTGGCGTCATGGGCATTTTTTTACCCTATTTTAATTTATACTGCTATCATCTCGATTTTAGCGGGTTTGAAATCGGTACGCTGTCAGCCGTCAGGTCCGTGGCATTAATCTTATTCTCACTGGCCTGGGGAATCTTGGCTGACCGTTTTCAAATTAGAAGACCGATATATATTTTATGTAATTTTATCAGTGTCGCAATCTGGGGTTTTTTCTTCTTTACCACTGATTTTTGGCCCATGCTTTTTATCACCGTTGTTTACGGCATGTTTTACGCCCCCATCATTTCCTTTCTCGAAGCCTTTACCATGGACGTTTTGGGCGAAAAAAAGAAACGCTACGGGACGATCAGGGGATGGGGCTCCATCGCTTTTATCATTACTGTCATCGTGCTGGGGCGGATTATAGACCTTTATTCCATCCGAATAATTCTCATACTTATTTTCTGCGGGTCTCTGGTACAGGCACTGATTTCCGTTAAGATCCCCGATATTCAGATCAAGAAGAAAACCTCTTTTTCTTCAAACGTCAAAGTTCTTTTAAAAAGACGTGTGGTGATGTTTCTGTTCTGTGCGTTTTTAATGCTGGTGAGTCATGGAACCTACTACGGTTTTTATTCCATCCATCTTGAAAACCTGGGATACGGAAAGACATTTATCGGGATCTCATGGGCACTGGCATCCATTGCAGAAATTGTGGTGATGATAAAATCGGATATGATCTTCAAACGTTTTTCCATCGATAATGTTCTGGTCTTTTCATTCATGGTGGCGGCATTAAGATGGTTTGGGCTCTTTTTTGCCACATCTCCAGGGTCGATTCTGTCCTTACAAATTCTTCACGCTGTTACATATGGAACGTTTCATGTGGCAAGTATTTTATACATTGATTCATTATCACCCGATGAAACCAAGACGCTGGGGCAGTCGGTAAATAACGCGACAACCTATGGGCTCGGCCTCATGGTTGGACTTTTCGTGAGCGGCTATTTTTTTGAAATTTTGGGGACATTTAAAATGTTTATGATCAGCAGCTTTATTGCCATGACAGGGGGGATAGTTCTGAAAGGCTCCCAGGTGATGGATCGCAGATGATGGATGGGCTTTAGTTTATTTAATCTTGAGAAACCTGGCCCTCTCCCGCGTGGCGGGATCTTTGATGGGCCATGTCTGTCCGTCATTCCGGCCGCAGCGAAGCGGAGAGCCGGAATCCATAACTCATTGTATTTCCTGGATTCCCGCCTTCGCGGGAATGACATGAGGGAAAAACGTTGCTTGTATATTTAATTGCCGGATTAATAAAATAAGATATCTTCCGCTTTTAATACCCAACATTCCAATACTCCAGCACTCCATCATTCCGGCTGGCATGTTTCACCCCCCTGGGGTGGCACCAAAGCCGGGTCCTCTGTGCATGGATTCTTTACTTTTAGAGCCTTACGGGCTTCAAGACGTCCTTTGAGTTTGGGAAACTGATCCATGTCGGTATGTGGCAGAAAAAGAGCGGCCACGTAATTATCCATAAAAGAGGGTGTCTCCGACAGCTCGAAATTTGTCATCCTCTTGGTTACTTCCACGACATCTTTTCTGATGCGGTTGGTCAGAGAACTCATTTTTGCCCCCATTAAAGACCCGTTCCCGATAAACCGAACTCTATCCGGGTCTATTTCAGGCAATAGACCGATAACCATGGCCTTTTCCAGGTCCACATAACTTCCAAATCCCCCTGCCAAATAAATTTGGTCAATATCTTGCATCGTAAGACCCACTTCTTCCAGGAGGGTGATGCAACCGCTGTAAATCGCCCCTTTGGCGCGCATGAGATTGTCAAGGTCCGGTTCAGTTAAGGCAATATCTCTGCCGATTTCGGTTTCATCCTTCCAGGCAAGGACGTACTCAAAAATACCATCGGTTTCCCGAACACGGGGTGTATCGAGGTCCCGGTTGAATTTGCCCCGGTTATCGATGACACCCATTTCAAACAGGGTTGCTGTAATGATGATCAGTCCCGAGCCGCAGATACCTTTTGGTCGGACATTGCCGATGGTAATATTCATGGGTTCAAATGTCACGGGATCCATGGAAAAATCTTCAATGGCGCCTTTGGCGGCCCGCATTCCAAACTTAACGCCACCGCCTTCAAATGCCGGACCGGCGGAACAGGATGCACAGGCAAGCCAGTCTTTATTGCCGATGACAATCTCTGCATTGGTTCCGATATCCATGAAAAGTGTCAAATCTTCCGTGCGATACATTCCCGACCCCATAACGCCGGCCACAATGTCGCCGCCAACATAACTTGAAACCGCCGGGTATACCAAAGCGGTGACATGGTCTCCAAGAGCAAGTCCCAGTTCAACTGCGTTGATGGGGGGATAGAGGGTTGAAGCCGGCACATAGGGTGAAAGCCTTATATATTGGGGGTTGATCTTCAACATAAGCTGGGTCATTGTGGTATTGCCTGCCATGGTAATGGTGGAAATTTCGTCAAGATCGATTCGGGCCCGTTTGACCATTTTCTTGATTAACTTGTTGATGGTATTGATAATCACCTCGTGAAGCTTCTGTAGGCCCTCCGGTTTACCCGCATAAATGATTCTGCTGATGACGTCTTCACCGTAACTGATCTGGCCGTTGTAGTCGCCAAACTGGGCCAGAACACCACCTGTTTTAAGGTCGACCAATTGCCCGTAGACGGTTGTTGTCCCGATATCCACGGCAACGGCATAATTTCGATCGGTGGTATCCCCAGGCTGAACATTTATGATGTGCGTCTTTCTCCCGGATTGGACCGGTCGGGCAAGGGTAGCGGTAACTCTGAAGCCGTCTTTTCTCAAGATGTCCGGAATTTTCCGGATAACGGGAAGCCGAACCACCAGGCGGTGTTCGTCGTGTTTAGCTTTCAAAAAAGAGACGAGTCTGGTTACATCCGGCAGGTTATCCTGTAACGTCGGCTCTGGAACTTGGAGGTATCTCTTTTCCACCGGCGGGATGAAAAGTCCTTTATCCTTTAGATCTTCGAGATTCATTTCCCAGATCCGGGCCGTCCTTCGCGGCGTTGTCTGGAGATTAAGAATCCCTGCATCAACTTCCGACTCTATGGGGATGCGTACCACAAGATCGCTTTTAACATCGGCCAGACAGGCCTGGCGATACCCTTTGTTCAGGTCTTCGGTGCTCAGCTTTTCCGATATCCCCCCTTCAACAGCCCCTTTTTCGATGATAACCCTGCACTTTCCGCAGACACCTTCCCCACCACAAGATGCATTAATATGAACCCCTGCTTCCATGGCGGCACGGATAAGGTTTTCTCCACGGGTAACGGTTGTTTCAATATTGTGGGGCAGAAATAATATTTTAAGCTTGTTCATGATGCTATATTTTCTCCATAGCGCCGTATGCGGCCTGTAATCTGTCCCGAAGTAAGTAACAGAGTCTTTCCATGATATTAAATCCAAGTTCGTTGTTGCCGATCATCATCTTTCTTAAATCAGCGCCCCTCAGAGTTGCGATGTGTGTCGGTTTCTGACAAACGGCCGAAGACATGAGGATGTGGGGCATGTTGAGCAGGGTGGACCAGCAGCCCAGAACTCTTCCCTTGCCAAGGGTTTCGATGACGACATTCCCCTTTTGTGCTCCCAAGTCCACAGACCTTTCCAGGTGTATACGGCCTTGGGCAATAACGTAGATATGCTCTCCATAATCGCCTTGTTGAAAAACATATTCACCACTTTTATAGCGCATTATCTGGCAGAGTTTGGCGATTTCAGATATTTCTCTTTTTCCCAGCAATTTGAAAAACTCGCAACTTCCCAAAGCCTGTTCCATTTCTGCAGGTTTCATATTAGACCTCTTTTAGTTTTTAATGTTGAGATTGGCCCCCGGTTAAATCTTAATTGCGAATTAACAGGGAAGGAAACGGCGAGCATTTTCACAGGTTAATTTATAACATACTCTGACAGTTTCAATAAAATTGTCAAGAGTATAGTCTTGACATCAACCCCTATCATTTGACATTTTGATTTTTACAATATAATAAAGGTTGATTTTTTAAATTTCTCTCATTTAAGCGGGTTCGGCAAAATTAATATAAATAATAGATGGTTAGCAGAATAATAGAAATGGCTCTTCTGAGAGGAAAATTGCGATATGCTTCTAGACTTAACAGCTGAAGACAAACACGCCCTAGAGAATATTGCCTCGAAGCTTACGACGTTAAAAAAGCAAAGAAGAAATCTTATCCCCATCCTTCAGATGATCCAGAAAGAGCTTGACTATCTCCCCCGTGAATCCCTAAAAATGGTGGCAGAACACCTCGAAATCCCGGAATCTGAAGTTTATGGTGTTGCAACCTTCTATAATCAGTTCAGATTTCATCCGCCTGGCAAACACAGGATCAAAGTGTGCCTGGGGACGGCCTGTCATGTCCGGGCGGGTGATATCATACTCGAAAATTTTGAACGTAAGCTCGAAATTTCCGAAGGTGAAACCACGCCGGACCGAGAGTTCAGCATTGAAAGGGCCGCCTGTGTGGGATGCTGCGCGCTGGCGCCCGTAGCCATTATTGGCGAAACCGTTCATGCCCATATGGCCCCCAGCAAGGTGGAAGGCCTTATCCTTCGGATTGCAATAGAAAAAGAGATGGCAGAAAGAGAAAAACAAAAAAATGAATCCGGGCAAGAATGAAAAAATAGATCAGAAATTCAGTGCGATTCTTGAAGCGGCCGAGAGACGCCGGAAAGCATTCACGGAGACGCCGGTTCCCAAAATTCACATTGGTATGGCGACATGCGGTATCGCTTCCGGGGCCCTTGAAACCAAAAAGGCATTCGAAGAGATTCTCGCCGAACGTAATGTGGAAGCCATCATTCATCCGGTGGGCTGTATCGGCCATTGTTATGCAGAGCCGGTGGTTATCATCGATCATCCAGATTCCGGATTTCCCCCCATTTTCTATCCCGAAGTTACTGCAGGCAAAGCCCAAATGCTGGTAAAACTTTTTTTGGGAGAAGGGGACCCCCGCTTTGAACACATCCTTGGTGCCACCATGGAAAACGATCTGATTCCTTCGCTCATGGAGTTCCCACGGTTCAATCAGGAAAAACGGGTCGTTATGGAAAAATGCGGGCATATTAATCCTGAAGATATCTATGACTACATTGCTGAAGGCGGGTATTCAACCCTTGCGAAAGTTTTGCAGCTCTCCCCGGATGAGATCATCAACGAGGTCGAGCATTCCGGTTTAAGAGGCAGGGGCGGCGCCGGATTTCCCACGGGAAGGAAGTGGAAACTGGCCAGAAATACCGTAGCGCAGGAAAAAATCGTCATCTGCAACGCAGACGAAGGGGACCCCGGCGCATACATGGACAGAACCATTCTGGAAAGTAATCCGCATCAGGTCATTGAAGGCATGGCCATCTGCGCGTATGCAGTGGGCGCGCATAAAGCCGTGGTGTATGTCAGATCGGAATATCCCCTGGCCGTCAATATCGTTACGAAAGCCATTGGGCAGGCAGAAGAACTGGGACTTTTGGGCAAAGGGATTCTGGGCAGCGGGTTCGATTTGGAAATTGATGTGTTCCAAGGATCCGGTGCCTTTGTCTGTGGTGAGGAAACAGCCCTGATTCGATCCATCGAAGGGTATAGAGGCATGCCCCGGCACCGTCCGCCTTACCCGGTTCAAAAAGGACTGTGGAACACGCCGACGATCATCAACAATGTGAAGACCCTGGCCTCCGTGCCGCCCATACTGGATAATGGTGCGGCCTGGTACCGAGACATCGGGACCGAAAACAGCCCGGGCACTGCGATTTTCTCCATCGTGGGGAATGTGGTGCATGCGGGTTTGGTGGAAATTCCCATGGGCGTATCGCTGCGAAGCCTTATATTTGATATCTGCGGCGGAATTCCCAATAAAAAGAAATTCAAGGCTGTTCAGATCGGTGGACCTTCCGGCGGATGCCTGAATGAAGATTTCTTGGATACCCCCATCGATTTCGATTCTCTGACCGAAGCCGGCGCGATGATGGGATCGGGCGGCATGGTGGTGATGGATGAAGATACCTGCATGGTGGAAGTTGCCCGGTATTTCCTCGATTTCACCCAAAAGGAATCTTGCGGGAAATGCACCTTTTGCAGGATCGGGACCTACCACCTTCTTAAAATACTCCAACGATTAACAAAAGGGGAAGGCCTTGACGGTGACCTGGAGCTGTTGGAAACCTTGAGCCGGGACATAAAAGCCGGGTCACTGTGTGGTTTGGGTAAAACCGCCCCGAATCCGGTGCTCACTTCACTCAAATATTTCAGAGAGGAATACGAGGCCCATGTCAAAGAAAAGCGGTGCCCTGCCTTGATGTGCCGGGCGTTGACCGCTTTTTATTTCGATTTGGACCTGTGCGCCCGGGGATGCGATGCCTGTGCCACGTGCTGTCCGGTTGACGCGGTATTTACCACCAGTAACCGCAAGAAAGGGGTTGACCAGGAACTTTGCGTAAAATGCGGCGAGTGCCTGGTGGCCTGCCCGCCGGAGTATGATGCGGTCAGAAAGGTATCTCCTCCGAATCTGGTTCCTTTTATAGAGAAGATTCCGGATAAAAAAGAAGAGGGAAGATAAGACATGCCGAAACTCCGGGTGGATGGTAAGGAGATCGAAACCAAGCAAGGGACGACCTTACTTCAGGGCTGTCTCGACAACGACATCTATATTCCCAACCTTTGTTTTCTGGAAAGCATGGAAGATCCTTCGGCGTCCTGCAGGATGTGCTTTGTTGAAATCGAAGGCGAAAAACAGCCGATAACATCATGCACGGTTAACGTCAAAGATGACATGGTTGTCAAAACCGACACTCCGGCTGTGAGACAGTTGCAACGAACAGCCCTTCGACTGCTCCTTTCGGTTCATCATGTGGATTGTAAACATTGTCCGGCCAATAAAAAATGCGAACTCCAGCGCATCGCCAAATTTCTAAAGGTCGGCTTAAAGCCCAAGGGCCTTGAACGATATCTTCAAGAGACAGAAATCGACCGGAATCACCCTTTTATAAACCACTATCCGAATCGATGTGTTTTGTGCGGCAAATGTGTGCACATTTGCCGGAGACAGCATGGTCAATCTGTTTGGACCTTTGCCCAACGGGGGTTCGATACCGTAATCAGCGCTTATGGTGAAGCGGGAGCGTCGTCGCTGACCTGTGGAAAATGTGATGCCTGTGTAAAAATATGTCCGGTGGGTGCTTTGACGTTTAAGGATGTCCAAGAAGACGGTTAACGAATTGAACTGAAACAGACCGCCCGGTTGAATTTCGGAGATTTCAACAGTGTAAATTCATATCCCGCAACAACTTGACTGAACTTGCCGAAGTCCTATTGAAGGATGACTCAATCTTCGATAGAATAAGCCGGTTATGACTGCTTGATAATTCTGATGATTTTCGGCTGGTATTCCTCTTTTTTGGCCAGCTTGTTTCCCCTTGATTTAACGAATAAAATTGTGAGCCCAAAAAATGAAAACCCCATAATTGCAGACAGCATGGACGCGTCGAAATTCAAAAAAGTGGCCATCTTCTGACCGATGAAAGCGCCGACGACCATGGCGATAATCGGAAACACGTAAAGCATGAACGTGGCTTTTAGCAACGGGGATGTGTCGAAGCTAAGCACCACCTTCTGACCCACTTTCGCGCCTGCACGATTAATTGCTTCCACCTCCATTTCCTTACCGCCCCCCAAGCTGTGGCAAGAACTCCTTGCAGCACACGCCTTACATGAACTGGTTTTAATGGTTTTCACCCATGCTGTTTGGGAATCGATTTTAAATACAATGCCTTCTTCAGTGGCCATAATATTACCTTCTTTGGGGGTCGATGCTCAGAATCAATGTCTTTTTATACCACAAAATCGAAATAGCTCGCTATTCCTGTGGTTTTGCTCTCTCGGATCGGCCAAACCTGAACCAAATCTGAGCGCCAATTCTGCGAAGTTATTTTTCCGCGAACCCTTAGAAGAAATTGGGTGTTGAAGATATTCAAGTTAGTTCGCTTCGCCCCGCTTGCCATTGCAAGCTCGCCCGCCAGCCAAGCCCGCCCGGCATTCGCCTGAGGCGAAGCCGATGGCGGACGGGCAAGGCGAGGCGGCCTGGGGCACGAGCGGACAGGTCACAATTGGAATGATGGAACAATGGAATAATGGGTTATTGAAGGAATCAGATTGATATTGTTCCTTCGACCCAGCATTCCATTATTCCAATATTCCATGGAAGTAGCATAAACTGAAGCTATTAAAAGATCTTTAATTTCAAACAATTGTAGAATTTCCGAGACGTATTAATACTCTTTCGGCATCTGATTCAACTGGTCCAGTGTAAAGACCGGACCGTCTTTACAAACGTATTCTTTGCCGATGTTGCACCGGCCGCATATTCCGATGCCGCATTTCATGCGCATTTCAAGGGACATGATAATATGATTATGGGCATAGTCCAGCGTATCTAAAACCGGCTGGGTAAACTTAATCATAATGGGCGGTCCGCAGACAATGGCATAGGTGTCCGGGTTGCCGGGGGGGGCCTTTTGATTGGTAATGGTGGGGACAAAGCCGATATTATATTTCCAGTTTGGATCGTCCGTAGCATCCACCGTAATATGCATGTTGATATCGTCGCGTTTTTCCCATTCGGCCAGTTCATTCCTGTAAAGAAGCATGCCCGGCGTGCGAGCGCCGTATATTACATGGATATCTTTAAATTTTGGTCGGTTGGCAGGATCCAGCATATATATTATGGAAGACCGAAGGGTCGTAAAAGCAAACCCGCCGCCGATAATGACAACATTCTTGCCTTCCATGATATCCCAGGGGTACCAGTTTCCAAACGGTCCACGGACGCCCATGATATCTCCGGCCTTCATGTTGTGAAGATGGGATGTTACCAGGCCCACCTTGTTGACGGTAAACATTAAAAACCCTTTTTCCGTGGGAGATGAAGCGATGCCTATGGGAATTTCTCCTTTTCCGGCAACTGAGAGCTCGGCAAATTGACCGGCCTGGTAATTAAATTTTTCTTCGTCCTCCGGGTTTATAAAGACCAGTTTAAATGTTTTTAGATTTTTATCTTCGGTTTCAGTGATGATTTCATCTATACGAACCGGATACGGCAAATACGGATTTTGCACTTCTACTTCTCCTTTTTCCCGATTTATCGGGGAACCAAAAATATTTGCCACCAAGGCACAAAGACCCGCCCGCCTCGCCTAAGGTGAAGCCGATGGCGGGCAGGCACGAAGGATTTTATTTTGTTATTCGTTCTTAGTGTCTTGGTGTCTTTGTGGCGAGAAAAAAAGTTTTGCCACAAAAAACACAAAATTTACAATTTAGAAACTAAAGTTCAAAACTGTTCATCAAGTCGCAAACCCTACGT
>JAAXQD010000056.1 GCA_012974475.1 Desulfobacterales bacterium | reverse complement strand
GAAAACCGGCATCTTAAAAATAAGAAGATGAACATAATGAGACACTGGATAGACGATCTGGATCGATTCGTTTCAAAATTTCGTGAACGTTTAATAGATGAGGCCTTGTCGGATGTTTGAACGTCTGTAATGTTTCTTAAACCATCTTCGAAAGGAAATTTGCGCAATGAAGGGAATTATATTGGCAGGCGGGTCGGGAACCAGACTTTATCCGATTACGCGGACTGTGAGCAAACAGCTGCTGCCTGTTTATGACAAACCGATGATCTATTATCCGTTATCTGTTTTAATGCTGGCAGGGATTCGGGAAATATTAATTATTTCAACCCCTGAAGACTTGCCGAAGTTCAGACATCTACTCGGTGACGGCTCTCAATTGGGCCTTTCTTTCTCTTATGAAGAACAACCAAGACCGGAAGGGCTGGCCCAGGCTTTTACTATCGGGAAATCGTTTATTGGAACGGATTCGGTTTGTTTGATTTTAGGGGACAATATATTTTATGGCCACAATCTCACCGATACCTTGCAGAGGGCCGTTCAGCTGGAGAAGGGCGGTATTATTTTCGGATATTTTGTCCGCGATCCAGAGCGTTACGGCGTTGTGGAGTTCGATTCCGACGGTATGGTCATGAGTATCGAAGAAAAGCCGGAAAATCCCAAATCGAATTATGCGGTACCCGGCCTCTACTTTTATGACAACGATGTGGTCAACATTGCCGCCGATTTAAAGCCATCTGCCCGTGGAGAGCTCGAGATTACAGCGGTCAACATGGCATATCTTCGCCTGGGTGAACTCCGGGTCGAGCTTTTGGGCAGGGGTTTTGCCTGGCTTGACACCGGGACCCATGAAGCCCTTCAGCAAGCGGCCAGCTATGTCCAGGCGATTCAGGAACGTCAGGGGTTGAAAATTTCATGCATCGAGGAGATTGCGTATCGTCTGGGATACATCGGCAGGGAAGACATCGCAAGACTGGCATCTGATATGATGAAAAACGATTATGGTCGATACCTTATGGATATCGTATCGAAAAAATAAGATGAACAAAGGACGTTTTAATGGATCCGCTTCAAGCTGTTGCCCTCGGCACCATTCAAGGACTTACCGAGTTTTTGCCTATCAGCAGTTCAGGGCATCTCGTTATTTCACAGCATTTGTTCGGTTTAAAGGAATCGGTGCTGTTATTCGATATCAGTGTGCATATCGGAACCCTGACGGCGGTTATCATTTATTTTAGGAAGGATTTAAGGGCAATAATAGACTCCGTGGTTCGGTGCATCCGATTATTATTAAAAGGAGAAACTTCTTTAACGGACATTTACGAGGATTCTTATATCAAACTCACTGTTTTCATCGTGGTTGGATCCATACCTACAGCGATGCTCGGGTTATGGATTCATAAAGTGTCGGACAAACTGTTTTCATCGGTGGTTATCGTTGGGTCTATGCTGGTTGTGACCGGTGTTCTTTTGTTTATGACCGGATTCCTCTTGTGGAGTACTACTTGGATCAATAAAAAGGGTGTGACGATATCACAATTTTCCATAAAAAAAGCCATCATTGTCGGTCTTATTCAGGGCGTTGCCATAATACCCGGAATCAGCAGATCAGGCGCAACCATCGCTGGGGGGCTTTTTCTCGGCTTAGACAAAGAAACCGCAGCCAAATATTCTTTTCTACTGTCCATCCCGGCCATCCTGGGGGCCGGGATTCTGATATTTAAAGATGTTCACGTTTATACGGCATTGCCTTTAAAGATCATGCTTATCGGATTTATAACATCGGGAATTGTGGGATACTGCTCTCTTAGATTTCTCGTCCATATCGTAAAAAAAGGACAATTGCACTTTTTTGCCCCATATTGCTGGCTTGCCGGGGCTATGGCACTAATTTATGGACTGTAAGAAGTGAAAAAAATCCACAAAAAAATAAATATCATCAACAAAATGTGTTTAGAAGCCAATTCAAAACAGAAAAAGACTTGTCTTATTTGTGGACTGCGGATAATATATGGAAAATGTTACAAATTACCAGATTGGAACACCTGTTCAAAATTACGGCAGACATCCATACAGCAGAAAAGATGCTGGAAGCGATTCAAAAAAGAAGGGCAGTTGTTTCTGGTTGAATTCACCCGATGCTTTTGCAGCGTTAAGGTTAAGTTGACGATTCAATCTTTCCGTTTCGTTGACTTATTTTCCAAAGAAACGACTTTATTCAGACAAGAGGGGATCACGGATGCGCTTTAGATCGATCCCGACTATGCTGCTTTGCATGGTCGTAGTTGCCGGCCTGATGATCTTGCATGGATGTGCCGGATTCGGCAGAAGTCTGGAGTCTCCGGAGATTTCTTTGGCAAATATTTCTTTGCAGGAGGCGAAGGCTTTTGAAACCACTTTTGAACTGGACCTTCGGGTGTTCAACAACAACGATGTCCCCCTTGAAATCAAAGGTATTAAGTGCGAATTAGAAGTTAACGGGAATAAATTGGCAAAAGGCGTCTCAGCAACCCAGACCACAGTTCCTGCATTCGGTACAGAAGTGGTTCGGATGGTCGTGTATTCGTCCATGCTGGGAATGGTATCATCGATGTTGGATATGATTAGAAGCGCTCAGTCGGATCAGATCGCGCAAAATCTGAATTATAAAATTTCAGGGAGACTCAGCATTGGCGGGGATTCGACAATGCCCTGGAGTTTTCCGTTTAAATCTCAAGGAGAGTTGGACTTGGAAGGGATCTCCACCGGTAAAACGTCACCCTGATTTACGTGGGTGCTGGGGGGAAAGACGAGCCCGCCACACTAACGGCGGATAAAAAGGTGAAAAGAAGGTGAGAGGTTAAGAAGGAAAAAAGTTAAGGAAGAAGAGAAGGCGAGAAGAAGAGAAGGCGAGAATATAGGAAGCGTAGAATCCAAAGGGTTCAGTGAAATCGGAACGTAATTCAAGGAGGGAAATGATGAAAGAACTCGATGTGTTTTTGAAAACCGTGGTCGAAGGGATGAAAACGATGGCCGAGGGGATCGAAGTATTGGCAGGAAAACTGGAGACTATTGCAAAATCTCGAGGGGATGTGGCGCCAAAAAGGAAAGCCAAAGTTGCACGAAAATCACCGGCAAAATCTTCGAAGAAGAAAGTTCCCCAAAAGGCTTCAAAAAGGGCAGTTTCCAAGAAAGCAACGTCCCCCACCGCAGTGGATACCGTACTTGGGATTATCAATAGATCAAAAAAAGGTGTTAATACTGCAACCCTTATGGAAAAAACGGGGTATAATCAAAAGAAGATTGCCAACCTGGTCTTCAAACTAAAAAAACAGGGAAAGATCAAGAGTGCGGGCAAGGGCGTCTATTTAAAAGCTTGATCAGATAAACCCTTTGAAAGCTCGGGGATCCGAAACCCTGGGCCAAAAAACAACGCTCACGAGCATGGGGTTATCCCGTGATCCTGAGCGTTTTTTTGATGGATTGGCGCTATAGGAGAAAGCCTGCCCGAAAATGACAGATTAAGTTTCAAATACTGTTGCAATAACGAGAGGTCCGGGTTGGGTCTTGATCAAACCGGAGCAATACCGGCCATCATCAATCCGATTTGACGGGTCTTTTCGGTATCGGACGTACTGAACGTGTCCATAATTCGGCCTTCAAACATAACCGCGATTCTGTCTGATAGGGTCAACGCTTCCGAAAGATCTCCGGTAATCAGAAGTATCCCTGTTTTTTCCCGTGCCTTAAGCAGTAAATTCCAAACATCTTCCGTCGCAGCGATATCCAAACCCTGGGTGGGCTGTTCCGCCACAATCAGACGCGGTTTGCGATAAAATTCACGGGCCAGAACCATTTTTTGGAGATTGCCGCCGGAGAGTTGACGTGCCAGTGCGCGAACATTTCCAGGCTTGACGCCGAATGCTTCGATGAGTCCTTTTGCCTTTATCTCTGCCTTGCGCTTGTTCAACCACGGACCCGATGAGAAACCTTCCCGGGTGGTCAGAAGGAAATTGTCCACCAAGTCGAGACCCATGCAGACCCCCAGTCCCTGACGATCTTCGGGGATATAAGACAAAGCGTTCTCCCAGGGTCTTTGGAGAAAAAAACGGTTCCAGGGCTGGCCAAGAATGAACACCTCGCCCGTTTCCGGGGGGTGAAGGCCGCAGATGGTTTCCACCAGAGGTTTTTGACCGTTTCCGGAAACACCGACGATTCCTAATATCTCACCCTGTCGAACTTCAAGGTCGATGTTTTCTAACAAATTATTGCTGAGCCCTTCGACTTTGAGGACCATCTGTTTCGGCTCCAGGGGCTGTTTTTCGATTTGCAACATGATTTCCCGCCCCACCATGAGGCGGGCCAGTTCAGATTTGGAGCTAACATCGGCGGCATCAAGTGTGCCGACCACCTGTCCATGACGCAACACGGCGATCTCATCTGCAATTTCCAGAACCTCATCGAGTTTATGACTGATGAAAACAATGGCCTTTCCCTGTTTGGCCATCTGTTTGAGTGCATCAAAGAGGTGCCCGGTTTCTTGAGGTGCAAGAACGGCGGTGGGTTCGTCAAAAATGAGGAATTGACTCTGGCGGTACAAAAGCTTCAGAATTTCGACCCGTTGTTTTTCGCCCATGGATAAATTGGATATTCGGGCGGACGGATCGATATCAAGCTCATAACGATCTGCCAAATCTTTGACCAGACATTTCATTTTTTTGGGATTTAGAAAGAATCGTTTGTCTTGACCGAGAAGTATATTTTCAGCGACAGTCATGGCATCGATCAACATGAAGTGCTGGTAGACCATGCCGATTCCGGCGTTTATTGCGGCTTTGGTGGAAGAAAAGGCAACCGGTTTCCCATTGATTAAAATTCTACCGCTGTCCGGCTGGAGTTGACCGGCAAGAATGCTCATCAGTGTACTCTTGCCGGCCCCGTTTTCACCCAGCAGGGCCTTTATTCTTCCTGAATAAATGTCAAGGTTGATTTTCCTGTTGGCATGCACAGCCCCGAAGGATTTGCTGATATTTTCAAGCCGGATATACGATGGGGTGCTATCGACCATAAAGATCCCTGCCTTTTGCCGATAGGGGTTGAACAAATTGTGATTCCGAATCCCAGGGAAAGAGGATCCATGTGTCCTGACTCACCTCTGTGATAAAGGTATCCACCATGGGTTTTCCGGCGGGTTTGGCATAGACGGTGGCAAAATGGGCCTTGGGGAGTAACTCTCTGACAACTTCAGCGGTTCTCCCCGTATCCACCAGATCGTCAATAATCAACCAGCCCTCGTCATCGCCCGACATCGGCTTGAGAATTTGGATTTCTCCCTGCTGGTCCTGCCAGTCGTAACTGGTTACGCAGACCGTGTCGACCATGTGGATGTCGAGTTCCCGGGCAACAATCGCCGCAGGGACCATACCGCCTCGAGTGACGGCGACAATGCCTCTAAAAAAATTCATGTCCAGCAGACGCCAGGCCAGAGCCCGGGAATCTCGGTGAAGCTGATCCCAGGATATGGGGTACGTTTTGGTATAGGTCTGATTCATCTGTAAATTACGTCCTTTCCACCCTAATTGAGCGAAAGCTTAGGATGCCCTTATAATATTTCTCCCGGTTTGTTTGCGATCAATCAGGGTTCTATTCCGAAGGTTCTATATTGATGCCCAATGCCGACGGCACTCCGGTTCCCTGTCGTTTCCAGGAAGAAAGCACCAGGACCATAACCGTAAGGGCATACGGCAGCATCAGCAACAGTGAAGAAGGAATATGCGTGCCGGATGCCTGGAGTCTGAGCTGAAATGCCATAACGCCCCCAAAAAGATAAGCCCCAATAACAGCACGCCCCGGATGCCAGAAAGCAAAGATGACAAGGGCAATGGCGATCCATCCGCGACCGGCTGAGAGACCATTGGTCCACAAGTGCGTGTATGCCAGAGAAAGATAAGCGCCGCCAAGGCCCACCAGATAACCACCCACAAGCACACCGGCCCATCGGTAACCGGCTACTCTGAGACCGGCTGCTGATGCTGCCCGGGGATATTCACCGGCAGCACGCATTCCCATGCCCCATCGGGTATATCGAAAAAAAGCCCACATGGCCGGCGGGATGAGATAGGCCGTGTAAACCAGGGGATCGTGGTTAAAAAAAACAGGGGCCAGAATGGGAATTTTAGATAAAACAGGAAGCGGCGTTGGAGAAAATCCAGGGGCTGCCTGCCCGATAAAAGGGGTGCCCAGATAGTTGGCCAGACCCACGCCAAGAATCGTCAATGCCAGACCGGAAACCACCTGGTTGCCCTGAAAATTCAGACATACCAGTCCATGTATTCCCGCCAGAAAGGCACCTGCACAGCCGCCGATTAAAAAAGCCAAAATCGGGTTGCCGAAGAATTTGGCTGAGACAAAGGCTGCCAGCGCGCCGATCATCATAATCCCCTCGACACCTAAATTGAGAATGCCTGATTTTTCGGTAAATATTTCACCCAGTGTTGCATACAGAATAGGGGTCCCTGACTGAACGGCAGCGGCAAGAAGCGGTATCAGTAATTCAGGGTTCATGATTTCTTCCCCAGGGAAACACGATAATCGACAAAGAAACTTCCAGCCAGAACGGTCAACAGTATAAGACCTTCCATGATTCCGCCAAAGGCTGCAGGCACCTGAAGATCGAGCTGCAGATGTTCCAGGCCGACTCTCAGTCCGGCCAGAAGAAATGAGGCGATCCCGATGGAGATCGGATTCAGCCTGGCCAGCCAGGCCACAACAATCGCCGTATAGCCATATCCCACAACGATACTGGGTTGAAGACGATTGATGGTCGAAGAGGCTTCCAAAAAACCGGCCCATCCGGCTAGAGCACCGCTCAGAAACAAGACCAACATTACAAGTCGGTGATAGGGCAGACCGGCATATCTGGCTGCCTTGATATTTTCACCGCTGGCCTTGAGTTCATAGCCCAGACGGGTATATTTAAAAAAGATCCAGATGGCCACACCGGAAAAAATGCAAAGAAGGATCCCCCAGTTTAACTGGGTATGGCCGATTTTCCCGACAATTGCCGAGGTTGAAAACTCCCGTGTCATGGGAAATCCAAAGCTTACGGGATCTTTCCATGGACCGTAAACCAGATAATCGAGAAATAGGATTGCCAGATAGTTGAACATGAGGGTGACGATAATTTCATTGGCCCGCATGTAAAGCTTCAGAACCGCGGGAATGAGGCCCCAGAGGCCGCCTGCAATGAATGCCGTTGCCAGCATACCGGGAAGAACAACAAACCAGGGCAGATCAGGGAATCGAAGGGCGACCCAGGTGGCCCCGATGGCTCCCAAGACATACTGTCCCTCGGCGCCGATATTCCAGATCTGGAGACGGAAAGCAATGGCCACGCCCAGGGAACAGAGAAAAATGGGCACCGCCTTGATCAGACAATCTTGTATGGCCAGCAGGGATCCGAAGGCACCGTTAAACAAAAGAACCATGGCCGTCAAAGGCGGCTTATTCTGCAACGCCAGCATAATGGCGCTGACGGCAAGAGAGAGGACCAGTGCTCCAAAAAAAACAAGACAGGAGCTCCATACCAGAGGCGCCTGTCTTTTTTTTATTATAAATTTGAACATTGAGTGGTTACTGTGTTGTTCCGACGACGCCCTCGACAAACCAGGTCATGCCCAATAATTTCTGATCGTCAGCAGGCGTGTCCTTTGCGATGCGAAGCTTGCCGGACTGATCTTTTATGGGGCCTACAAACACTTTAGCCTTGCCGGATGCGATCTCGTCTTTTTTGGCCAAAACGCGTTTTTGAACCGCTTCCGGAACCATGCTCCCCATGGGGGTGATAT
>JAAXQD010000044.1 GCA_012974475.1 Desulfobacterales bacterium | reverse complement strand
ACTGGGAAGAAAACTTTTTAAAAAATTAAAAGTATATTCGTCCGATGAGCACCCGCATGAGGCCCAGCAGCCTGAAATTTTCGAAATTTAACCTATAAAAATAAATGTTCTTAATTATGGGGAATAGTATGGAGAAGGAAAACGTCTATTATGCAACTGGCAAACGGAAAAATGCCGTAGCCAGGACCTGGTTAAAACCCGGAGGCGGTGATATCACCGTGAATGACCTGCCGATGGATGATTATTTTAAGGTCGAGTCGGTAAAAACAACGATTAAGCAGCCACTGCTTCTGACGAAGATGCTCGGGTCATTTGATGTAAAAGCCAAAGTTGCCGGTGGTGGTTTTTCAGGACAGGCCGGCGCAATTCGGCACGGCATCACCAAGGCGCTGATGCTGGCCAATCCTGATTTAAGGCTGGTGTTGAAAAGAGCAGGGTTTGTTCGACGTGATCCAAGGGTTAAAGAGAGAAAGAAATACGGTCAGAAGGGTGCACGGGCCCGGTTCCAGTTCTCAAAACGCTAAAGTTTTTTTCTATTCTATTAGATCAGAGGGAGCCGGTGTTTGCCGGCTCCCTTTATTCATGCCGATTTTTCCACTTGGCCTTCCGCTTTTCAAGAAACGCCAGCATACCCTCCTGGGCATCTTCATCAACGCAGTTTATGGCAATTGCATGGGTTGCATAATCGTAAGCAGATCTCATATCGAGATCGACCTGCTTGTAAAAAGTGTCTTTTCCAAAAGCGAGCGTGTACCGGCTGTATTGAGCGATTTCCATTGCTAGACTTCGGGTCTTTTCGGTGAGGTTCTCCGGGGGGACGATCCTGTTGATCAGCCCGTACTTTTCGGCGTCCTCGGCCGAGATAAAACGCCCTGTCAACAGCATTTCTAGGGCTCTTCGTTTTCCGATAATCCGAACCAGCGGTACTGCCGGGGTGGTACAGAAAAGGCCTATTTTGACCCCCGGTGTGGCAAATTGAGTTCCGGTTTCTGCAATGGCCAGATCGCAGGCCGCAACCAGCTGACACCCTGCTGCCGTTGCAATGCCGTGAACCTGAGCAATAACCGGCTGGGGCAGTTTTTGAAGCCTTTGCATCATTTGAGCGCATACCGAAAACAAATGGTTAAAATGCTGGATATCCAAATCGGTACCCACCATTTCTCCAAGATCATGCCCTGCGCAGAACGCCGGACCGTTTCCTTTTATGACCACCACCCGGACATCCTGATCCTGTGCGACCGTGTTAAGTTTATGGAGCATGTCGCCCATTAATTCCAGAGAGAGTGCATTCCGCTTTTCCGGACGATTTAAGGTAAGCCATGCGATGGGTCCGTCTTTTTCCAGCAATACAGGTTCCACGATTGATCCTCCTTGTGACAGCAAAAATTATATCCAGTTGGCGTTATATAACAACTTGGCCCACAAGCACTCGGGAGATCTGGTTTTTTATACCCTGCTCCCTTTCGGCGGGGCGCTTCATTTTTTCATTGCTTTCCAGCATCTGGCAAAATGTCCTTCCCCAATTTTTTCGAAAAGGACCTGCTCTTTCCGGCAGCGGGGCGCTTCAATGGAACACATAGACCGGTATTTACATCCTTGGAGCGCCGCCGAGGAATCGAAAGCATCCTCTTTTAAAAGCGTAGGCTCCAATTTTTTTCCCGGCCCGGAATCGGGAATCGCAGCGAGCAATGACTGGGTATAGGGATGATGCGGGTTGTCAAAAATTTCTTCAGCAGATGCATACTCCATGACCTGTCCCATGTACATCACAGCGATGGTGTTGCACAGATAGCCCACCACATTAAGGTCATGGGAGATGAAAAGATAACTTAACCCCAGTTGATCCTGCAAGTCCTTTAAAAGGTTAATGATCTGAGCCTGGATAGAGACGTCCAGGGCCGATATGGGTTCATCGCATATGATGAAGGACGGCTCTACGCTCAAGGCTCGGGCAATGCCGATACGCTGGCGCTGGCCCCCGCTGAATTCATGGGGATACCGATCGGTGCTGTCCGGGGACATGCCCACCATTTCCATGAGTTTTTCAAGGCGGGCTTTGCGCATCGTGTGGCTTTTGATGCCAAGAATCCGCAACCCTTCTTCCACAGACTGGCCAACGGTCATTCGGGGATTCAGCGATCCGAAGGGGTCCTGGAAAACAATCTGTATTTCTTTCCGGTGGGGCCTCATCTCTTTTTCGGAAAATCCACTGATATCGAGTCCCTGGTAAATAATTTTTCCTTGATCAAGGGCCAAAAGCTTCAGAATCAGTCGGGCGACGGTTGTTTTTCCACAGCCGCTTTCACCCACCAGGCCCATGGTTTTTCCCCGTTCGATTTCAAAGCTGACGCCGTCCACAGCTTTCACCCACCCGGAGATTTTCTGCAAAAAACCTCTGCGTATGGGAAAATATTTTTTCAAATCTTTAACGCAAAGAATGATGTGATTATTTCTATTTTTTGAATTCATCTAAGTATGATGACCTTTATCTTGAAACAGTATCGGACAGCGGGCCAGATGCCCCTGGCCGTAATCGCACATTTTAGGATATTCTGTAGAGCAGCTCGGCGCTTTATGGGGACACCTCGGATGAAAGGGGCACCCCGCCGGCTTATACGCCGGGTTTGGTACCGAGCCGGGGATGCTGTAAAGTCTTTTGCCCCGTTTCGAAAGGCTGGGAAGCGATGCAAGGAGTCCCTGAGTATACGGATGCCGGGCATTACGAAAGATTTGTTCCGTATTCCCCTGCTCCGCAATCATGCCGGCATACATGACATAAACCCGATCGGCAATGGCGGCCACGACGCCGAGATCATGAGTAATATATAGAATCGACATGGACTGTTTTTTCTGAATGGCCCCGAAAAGCTCGAGAATCTGCGCCTGGACCGTGACGTCAAGGGCGGTGGTCGGCTCATCTGCAATGATCAGATCCGGGTCACACGCCAGCGCCATTGCGATCATTACCCGTTGTCTCTGACCGCCGCTGAGCTGATGGGGATAGTCTTCAAGTCGTTGTTCGGGAGCGGGAATTCCTACGTCCTTCAAGAGCCGAATACATTTTTCACGAAGGGATTCGGCCCCGATCTTTTTATGGATACGGACGGCTTCCGAGATCTGGTCTCCGATGGTAAAGACCGGATTCAGCGATGTCAGAGGTTCTTGAAAAACCATGGCAATATGGTTTCCCCGGATCTTTTGCATCTCTTTTTCGCTGAGTTCCAACAGATTTTGTCCTGCGAACACGATTCGGCCGTCGATGATTTCTCCGGGCGGCGTGGTAACCAGGCCCAGGATGCTGAGGGCAGAGACTGTTTTTCCGCATCCGGATTCACCCACAATACAAACCGTCTCTTTTTTCCGGACCTCGAAACTGACCCCGTCCACGGCACGGGCACATGCATGGCCGCTTCGAAAATATACTTTTAAACCTTGTACGGAAATCAGTCTGTTATCATCTGCCATGGGTTGCTTGTCCTGGGTCATGTGTCAATCTTCGATTTTCCATCGATCGTTTAGTGTCTTTCTCTGAGTTTCGGGTTCAATGCATCCCTGAGACCTTCACCAAAAAGGTTAAAAGAGAGCACGACGATCAATATGGTGATCCCCGGGATAAAGGTCAGCCAAGGGGCATCGAAAATGAAATTTTTGCCGCCGGAAAGGATATTGCCCCAGGTGGCATTGGGCGGGGGTACTCCGAACCCGAGAAAACTCAAGCCGGCCTCTGTCAAAATGGCGGAAGCGATACCGATGGTGGCAGAGACCAGCACCGGCGCGACCGCATTGGGCATCATGTGCCGAAAGATGATCCTGAAATTGCCGATGCCCAGCGCCTTTGCCGCCGCCACGAAGTCCTGTTCCCTCAGTGAGAGAAATTCAGCGCGGACAAATCTCGTCGTCCCCATCCAGCTGGTCAATCCGATGACGATCATAATATTGTAGATGCTTGCAGGGAGAATCGCCACCACCGTTAAAATCAGAAAAAAGCTCGGAAAGCAGAGCATAATATCCACGATTCTCATGATCAGGGTGTCTACGGAGACCGCATTGGTGTGGAGCATTGCCCGCCATGATGAATGTGCTTTTTTCCTGGATCTGTGCCGGGTCAAGACAACATAAACGATGTATGCCAGGCAGAGCAATAAAAGCGCTGCGCCGGAGAGGGTAACATCGAGAAGTACCAGTCCTGTTCCTGAAACCAAAAATAACGTCCATAGAATGTGGTCTATTTTAATGTAATGTTGTCCGAAGTAGCCTGCAATTCCGCCCATGAAGATCCCGATGAGTACCGATATTCCGACGGCGACAAAACCGACGGTCAGCGAAACCCATGCCCCTTGAAGCATTCTCGCAAAAACATCTCTTCCCAGATCATCGGTTCCCATCAGATAGAAATTCAAGGTTGGAACCTGGTTTGGTTCCAGTAAGTCGAGATTGGGTTTTGAAAAAGGGGGTCGCAGCTTTTCCTCGAGGCGGATCAAAGATGGATCGAAAATGGGCTTGGATCCTGAGGTCAGGAAAAGACCCGCGATTGCGCAGCAGAAGAATAGGATAAAAATGAGCAGCCCCATAATGGCAAGCCGGTTTTGTCCGAACAGAAGCCAGAATTCCTCCAACCTCGTCTGCTTCGGGGCCAGGGGTTCCTCCAAATGGAAATCTTTGGTAACCGTTGTTTCATTGAGATTCATTACAGGCGTATCCTCGGATCGACAATTAGGTAAAGAAGGTCCGATATAAAGGTGCCGGCCAGCACCAATACGGCTGAAACAAAATTAACCGTCAGGATAATCGGGTAATCCCTGGCCAGAATCGCTTCATAGGCCATGCGGCCCATACCGGGCCAGGAAAAGATGGATTCGATGATGACCGAGCCCCCGATCAAACCGGGTAAAATCAGACCGAACATGGTTACGAACGGCAGAAGCGCATTTCGGAGCGCATGTTTATAGTGGACCTGTTCCGGGGGAAGTCCCTTGGCCCGGGCGGTTCGAATATAGTCCTGACCTTCCACTTCCAGCATCTGGCTTCGAACATACCTGGAAAGGACTGCAATGCCGCCGGTTGCAACCAGGACCGAGGGAAGGAGCATGTGCCAGATCCTGTCCATCAATATGTAAGGGATGGAAGCGTCTCCGATCCCGAATGTTACCATGCCGATAACCGGTACATGGAAACGGGTCACCACAAAAATTATGAGAACGTAAGCGAAGAAGAATCCGGGTATGGAAATCAGCAGGTAAGATAAAAATGTGGCGGTTCGGTCAAAGATACCTTTCCTAAAAATGGCCGACCGGATGCCCACCGGGAAAGAAAGGGTCCAGGTTAGGAGTGTTCCCACAATAAAAAGGGGGAGGCTGTTTAAAAATCGTTCCCAAATTTTTTTAAGAACCGATTGATTGTCTTTCCATGATACGGTTTTTCCGGTAAACAGGTCCTGATAAAAGTAGACATACTGGACATACAGCGGCTTATCCAGATGAAATTCTTTGCGAAAGCGTTCCACCACCTCGGGTGTAAATTTTGGATTCATGGGATCGACCTGGCTCGGCTTTCCCGGCGCAAGATGAATAATTAAAAAAGAAACGATGGAGACGAAAAAGAGGGTGATTATTTTTTGTACAAAACTTCGTCCGATAAATGATAACATGGTCTATCCTTCATCCATAAAGTTCGGGGCCGTTGGAAGCTTTATCCACTTGTTGAAATAGAACTTATAATCACCGGTCTGGGTGGGTTCTATCTTTTCATACCGGATGGTTCCGGCATCATCGACATCTTTTATGACGATACGCTTGTCTAAAACGGCGGTCCACTTTCCGACATAAAGGAAAGTATACGGTTGTTCTTTTGCAATAATTTCATGAAGCCTGCGGGAGTATTCCACCTGTCGGTTATGGTTGTATTCCTGGCGTATCTTGATGATGAGATCATCGGCGTCTTTGTTTTTAAAATTGACAAAATTGAGCTGATATGGATGTGTCTGGCTCGAATGCCATATCTGATATAGATCGGGTTCGATTCCCATCTGCCATCCCAGAATCAAGGCATCAAAGTCTGCTTTGTTCACCCGTTTCTGTATAAAAACAGACCACTCCAAAAGATCGGTCCGGACATCGATGCCGATCTGTTTCCATGCATTCTGGGCAATGGCCAGTATGGCTTTTCGAAGATCGTTGCCGTTGTTGGTGATGAGCGTGAATTTAAACCTTTGGCCGTCTTTTTCGAGCCAGCCGTCCTTGTTCCGTTGCCAACCGGCCGCCGCCAAAAGCTTTAAAGCACCTTCGGGATCATAGGAAAGCGGATTGAGCTTGTGGTTATAATAATCGGTCTGTTTGACAAAAGGGCCCGTGATTTTTTCTCCCTGGCCATACAGCACGTATTTGATGATCTTGTCGACATCGATGGCCATTCCCAATGCCCTTCGTACACGGGGATCATCAAAGGGTTTTCGTCTCATGTTGTAACCGATATATGTATAGCCGAAAGCGGTACCGGAAAAGCTTTGAAATTTAGGATCTTTTTCCAAGCGTTTCACCTGATGGGGTTGAACACCATAGCTGTCGATGGTGCCGGCATAAAATTCCATTTCCTGGGTCAAAAGATCGGGAATAATCCGAAAGACAAACCGTTGATAATTCGGCGGCCCTTCCCAGTAGCCGTTAAAACGATCCAGGGTGATGTACTGGTCCGACTTCCATTCACGGAATTTGAACGGTCCGGATCCGATGGGGCGCCGGTTGAAGGTACTCTGGCGCATGGAAAAAGTTTTCGGGTCTTTTCCCAGCCCCAAGGCTTCTTTTTCAAGTGATTTTGAATTCAGCAGGTGTTCGGGGAGGATTCCCATGCCCCAGGTGCCTATGGCAGGAGAATAGAGTCGTTTGTATACGATTTTAACGGTGAGCGGGTCGACAACTTCAACCCTTTTGACCGGCTCGTAATCTGAAATGCGAGGCGAAAGATTTTTGGGATTCATGATGGCTTCATAGGTAAATTTGACATCATCGGCTTCAACCCTGTGGCCGTCATGAAACCTTACCCCGGGCCGGAGGTTAAACAGCAGGATCGGATTGTGTTCCGTGGCCGGCAACAGTTCCTTGGCGTATGCCGCCAATTTTTCTTTGTCGTGCTGAGACGGCGAGCTTAAATAGTCTTTGCTGTGAAAGGACTCAAAATAATCTTTGCCCAGAAGGTGGGACAGGTTTTGAAAAAAATCCTGGTCGACGCCATTGAGAACCAGTTTGATTCTGGCGGGTGCTGCGACACGGATTTCTATGGTTTCTTCTGTGTCGGTATCCGGACCTTTGAACGGCTGGGTCACCGAAAAGGTTCTGGGAGGGAGCACGGAAATTTCAGTGATGCGTTTTAGAGAATCTTTAAGCCCCGGATCTGCAGCATGATTTTTTTTTTGCGCGTCTCTCACAAAGCCCGCTAGGGTTTGAGGGTCTGCCTTGCCGAGACCGGGTATGGATGCGGATGGGTTGACATAAAAAAAAGCTTCTTCAAAAACCTCCCAGGATTTGGCCAGCCGCCCCCTGAAGCGCAGTTGCTCGTCCCGATCGATAAGGCCTTCAAACACGAGACTTTCGATGCTGCTGCTGGCGGAATCCGCCGAAAGTATGGGATTCAAAAGACTGGCATCACCGATGGATCCGGCAATGTATTCAGCAAGACGCGCAGGATTGCCCCTTGTTTGCTGTTCGTAGGTCGGCACCCAGAAATACGACTGCAACAAGACCATAATGAGAAGTATGGGTGCGAAAATGAGGACGCGTCTAATGGTCATGATAACAATCGCTTATTGTATGGATTCCAGCAACGGGTTGTTTTAGAT
>JAAXQD010000198.1 GCA_012974475.1 Desulfobacterales bacterium | reverse complement strand
TGTTCGCAGGCGTCTCAAAAGCAGAATACTATGAGGTGCCCGAGGCAGAACAAGCAGTCCCTAAAGTGAAATTCTAGTAACATTTTGAGATGCCAATGGATATTAAAAAGGAACCTCACGTGACAACCGAAATAACGTATCAGGACAAACCTTGGTTGGCCAATTATGAAAAGGGTGTACCGGAAAATATAGACTACGAGGAAATATGTCTGCCTGCGATTCTTGAACGGACGGCCCGCCAGTTTCCAGATAAAATGGCACTGCTCTTTCAGGGATATAAACTTACCTATCGCGAACTCGATGATATGGCAAGCCGTTTTGCCGCCGTCCTGAGTGCCTTTGGTATCCATAAAGGTGATCGTGTCGCCATTCTGCTGCCAAACGTTATCCCCTGTGTCATCGCCTATTACGCCGTCTTTAAGATCGGCGGCATTGTGGTTATGAATAATCCGCTGTATTCTGATCGGGAACTTGAACATCAACTCAACGATTCCGGTTCGAAAATTCTCATTACCATAGACTTGTTGGGCAATCGCATGATCGACCTTCGGCCAAAAACAAAAATAAAACAGATTGTCTATACTTCCATCGGTGATTATCTCCCTTTTCCCAAAAACCTTTTGTTCCCGCTCGTGGCTAAAAAGAAGAACCTGGCTGCCGATGTAAAAACAGCTGACAACGTTTACAAATGGAAGGATCTTCTGGCGAAAAGCCCCCCTGATTCACCAGATGTCGCACTATCCTTTGATGATGTTGCCATGTATCAGTACACCGGCGGCACCACAGGCGTTTCAAAAGGGGCCATGCTCACCCACGGCAATCTAAGCAAGCAGGTTCAACAGTGTGAAGCATGGTTTCCGACCTACAGCAAAGGTGAAGAAGTCATGCTGGGCGCTCTGCCGATTTTCCATGTCTTCGGACTTTCATGTGCCATGAACTTTGCCATACACATGGGGTGGGGACATATACTGGTTCCCAAACCTCAACCAAAACCTTTGCTCGATGCCATCAAAAAATTCAAACCCACCTTTGCGCCGCTGGTACCGACCATGATCATCGGAATGCTAAACCATCCGGATATCGATACGGTTGATATGACATCCATCAAGGGATGCTTTTCAGCAAGTGCACCGCTTCCGCTGGAAGTTATCCGTGATTTCGAGAACAAGACCGGTGCGGTCATCGTGGAAGCCTATGGCTTGACTGAAACGTCGCCTGGAACGCATGTAAACCCTTTTGCCGATGGAAAGCGGAAAGCCGGAAGCATCGGGGTTCCGATTTCCGACACAGAATGCAGAATTGTAGATCTGGCTGACAGAAATACTGACGTTCCGGTTGGGGAAACCGGTGAGATACTGGTGAAAGGACCCCAGGTCATGAAGGGTTACTGGAACAATCCCGAAGAAACGGCCAACGCCCTGATTGACGGCTGGCTCTATACCGGAGATATCGGTAAAATGGATGAAGACGGTTATTTTTATATTGTCGACCGAAAAAAGGATATGATCATATCCGGCGGCTATAATGTTTATCCCCGCGATGTTGAAGAAGTATTTTACGAAAACCCCAAGGTTCAGGAAGCGACGGCTATTGGGATACCGCACCCGACTCGTGGCGAGTCGGTCAAAGTCTTTGTTGGGATCAAACAAGGAGAAACTGCGACCCAGGAAGAGCTCATCGAATATTGC
>JAAXQD010000197.1 GCA_012974475.1 Desulfobacterales bacterium | reverse complement strand
GGGATGAAGAGATGGCAAAAAGAAAAAACACGTAAAACTCCTGCCCGCCCCGTTGAGACAGGATTTCCGCCTTGCTCCGACAAACCCACGGGGCATTAAAACCCCGCATGAGGATAATTTTTTATTCCATAAGCAGGACAATGGAACGCTTTTGAAGATGTGTGAGTCTTTATTTCCTGCCTCCGTGTGCTTTTTCCCCCGTGAACCCGATGGTATAGCCGGGTGGCAGGTGGTATTGTTTCAAGAGTGCTTCAGCCTGGGCCCGGGCCACCGGACCGGGAATTTTGGTTTCGTCCACATTGGCCTTAACCGTCACTACCCGCTTGTTGTTGATCCGGACGATGTCGCCGATACTGCCGCTGTAGTCCACCGCGGCCAGGGTCGACAAAGGAACCATCTCGCCATTGGGTGTGGGGATCATCAACTCCCGGAGCACATCGGTTACCCGATGCTCTGCCTCGGGCAATTGTACGGTGATGTCATAATCTTCATCCCCTTCACGGAACGACGAGACATCAAGAGCGTTGTATGCTGTTTTCAGTGCAAACCCGATCATATCTGTGGTGCTGAGGCTTTGAAACCAGTTTTAGTTCATTTTTCATTAAGCCCGTGGGCATCAAAGAAACTACCAATTTTCGATGAGCGCGGATCTCTCACCTGCTAGAACGGTAGGAAATCCGGGCTTATCGTCTTTTTTAACCCCATCTCTCACAATAATCCATAAGATACCATCCATAAAATATTCGTTTTATCGGGAACGGA
>JAAXQD010000040.1 GCA_012974475.1 Desulfobacterales bacterium | reverse complement strand
CGCTGACCATCTCCAACACCGGATACGTCATGGAGACCGGCAAAATCGTTTTAACCGACCATGCGGCTTCGCTTTTGAAAAACGAGAAAGTTAAAAAAGCTTACTTGGGTGAATAACGCCTGAAAGCAATATAAAAAATCTTCAAAAAAATTATTTTAATCCGCAAAAAGCCGCTCCATTCAAGAGATAACGACGGTTCGTCTGCATAAGACTAAAAAATATAAGGTTTTTCTTGATTTTATAAATTAGATATTGTAACTGAATCATATTCACTGTAGGTTGCTTGTGCTAATTTTTTAACATCAGAAAAGGGGGTGCGATGACTAAGGCAGACTTAATTGAAAAAATGGCTAAAGATTCGGGTATCTCCAAGGTCGCGGCTAAAGCGGCATTGGAATCATTTGTTGACGGTATTATAGTGGGTCTCAAGAAAAGAAACAGCAAAGTAACTCTGGTAGGCTTTGGAACATTCCGGAAGGTCTATCGAAAAACCCGAATGGGACGTAATCCACAGACCGGTGAAAAAATTAAAATCAAGGGCAGAAATACGGTGACCTTTAAGCCGGGGAAAAATCTCAAATAAAAATTAAGCGTAGCATTTTTTTCCTGAACTGTCGTATACCTCAACCGCTTGCGGCGGGCAATCCCTTTGCCTCCTCTCCTCGGAGAGAGAGGCAGAGAGAGGGATAGATTCGCGTTATCCTTTAACAGACCTCGTCCGAATGCGGCGAGGTGTTTCATTTGTGCAAGCCCAACTTCCCATCGAACCGCACCAAATTTTATCCGCCTTTGGCGGATTTTTCCTGCCGCTTCCCAGAGCGCTTTTCTCCAAAAGACTCAAAAATCTCTTGCCGTAAGGTTTTGAAACGGTTTCTCGGACCGTTGTTCATTCATCGGTGTGGTTTCGGGCACGGATAATGCCGGGTGCCTTTTCGTCTTGTTCCTGGTTCAGCTGGAGACATATGATGGATGCGATGATGATTGCGCCGCCGGTGATCTGTGCGGCTTCCATAATTTCGTTGAGGAAGATATAAGAGATTATGCCGGCGGTAATGGGTTCAAGGGTTGCGGTGATGCTGGCACGGGTAGAGCGGATCAGGTTGATGCCCTCCAGATAGAGGCCGAAAGGCACCAGGGTCCCCAAAATGCCGATATACAGAATCCATACCCACTGCACCCGGGAGTAGTCGTGCATAAAGGCTTCGAGGGGCGGATGCAGTACATTCCATACCAGCGCTCCGAAAAACAACGCAAAAAAGAGCACCGTCCACGGGTTGTATCGGCGCATGCCGTATTCGCCGTGAACCGAATACCAGGCAAAGGTGACGGCTGACAGAATACCGCTGATGATGCCGATGATATTCATGGACAGAATTTCGAGATTGTAGGCACCGACGACCAGATAGCATCCGAATGTCGCACCCACAAGAGCCATAATGGTTACGGGTGATAGTTTGTCCCGCATGAACACAACCGAATGGATGGCGATAAAGCTGGGGGCCAGATACTGGAGCAAAATGGCGGCCGCCACTTTTATTTTACTGATGGTAAACAGATAGGTGAACTGGACCCCGGCCATGCCCACGGTGCCGAACAGCACGAAATAGAGTATATCCTTCCGATCTATTTTCAGCAGGGAACGATGGCGTATCAACAGCCACAGAAACAAGAGTCCCGTAGAGATTGTCAGGCGAAGTTGAACCAGTTGATAGGGCGTGATGCCGCTGTTGAACAGAAACTTGGCAGACGATCCGGACAACCCCCACATGACCGCGGCCGTCACCACATAAAGATAGCCCCATCTATAATCTTTGACAGATTCATTTGATTTCATAGCTTGAAAAGAAGTAAAGTTAAAAGTGACTAAAGTTTGAAGTGAACTAAAGTTGATGTATGTACCCTTGGCACTATCAATTTAAGTAAAAAATGATTTGAGCTGAAAGCGCTTTTCTTAATTTTAGGCACTTTAGGCATTTTAGATCACTTTAGATCACTTGATATTTTGACAATCTTTTTCAATGCCTCGAAATCTTCGATAACATGATCTGCACCTGCCGCTATCAGATCTCTTTTCAGACGGACTTTGTCAGACGATGACTTCAGAACTCCGATGCCGATGAAGCCTGCTCTGGATCGTGAGGCCGCCACCATATCATCGGGCATATCTCCGATGAAAAAGAATTTCGATACGTTACTTTTATGGGACGTTTCGATGGCATCCAGCATGTAGGGATTCGGTTTGCTGAGGGACACCTTTCTTTTTTCCCGTTGGAATATTTTCCGTTCTTCCTCGAGGCAGTCGTCGAGGGTCCGGACATCCGAGAAGAACTTCCGGAGATCAAAGACATCCAGAGGATAGTCCGCCTCGGCCCTGGGCCGCCCGGTAGCAATGGCCAGGGTGTTGTTTTCGGATAAGGATTCGAGGAGGTGTTTGTCGATCAAAAGGTTTTCTCGGTTTATGTATCCTTTTTCATGAAACACTTTTGCCGGAACCCCATAGGTGGACTCGAACAGTTCCTTGCCGAGATAGATCTCTTGAAAAATCTGTTTGATAATATTTCCGCTTCCCACATCTCCGGTATAAAGGGCGGCAACGAATTTGTTCTCTGCGCTTCCGGTGTTGTTCATCAGCGTGGTGATGGGCATTTTTTCGGACTTCAAGAATTTGGCCAGGGCTGCCACGTCACAGCGTCCGATGGCCTTTCGGTATCTGGACCAGGGGTCTAAATCTCCCGGATCGGCAACGTCGTCCACCAACGTGAACAAAAGAGTGATGACCCAAAATGTCAGATCCCAGTCATTGTTGAGACCGCCGCTCTGTTTGACTCTGGCAAGATCGGTCAAGGGAAACAATGGATCGGGCAGACGTTCCCAGGAACCCGCACCGTTGAAAAACAATCTGGCGGTTTGTCTGACCGTCTCTCGATAGGACCCTGAGACATCGACAATAACCCCGTCCATGTCGAACACGATCAATGCCTGAGATTTTGTTTGTTTGTTCATAAACGGAAACGAAATTTTGCGAAATTAAACGTCTCGGAATTTCTACAACTTAAGAAATCACGTATCTTTTAATGACAACCTGTTTATGCCATCGGAATGGAAGAATGGAATGCTGGAATATTGGGCCTAAGAACGGAAATAAACTATTTAAATGGTAAAAAACCCCTTCAAACCCATCATTCCATTATTCCAATTGGGGCAAAGCCCCAACGTTCCGTTAACAGACGATAACAGATGGCAACGGCTTCTTTTTTTCTTTCCCACTATCACGATTGCAGCTGTATATAAACTCCATTTTTTATTTTGCCTGAAAAATCTGGTCTTTTGAACCCGGTCAGAGTTCTCCGGATCTGCCTGTTTCCTGAAGTTCCCAAGGGGACACCCGTTGAAAAATGCCTCAAATTGTCAAAAAATGACACGTAGATTGCCGAAAATTGTCAATTTAAGGGTAGGAAAAAAAACGTAGATATTATAACCATCTGAAATTAGTATTAAAAAAGAAATTGTCAGTGGAGGGTTATACTTGGCACGATTTTAGCATTTCTTTAAATGCAAAGAAAAAAGGATTCTCGGATGTGCGTGCATCTTTTCTACTGGGCATCTTCAAAACAAAAATAAAACGCAAAGATATACCCCAGTGTTAACAACGGCATTGCGGGAAACCAGGAAAATCGGTAGGGTTTTGTTGGCGAGGCAACCTATCTTCCCCACCTTTACATAGGGGCGATCCATAAGGGTCGCCCTTTTTTATGGCGTTTTCTAATTACCCCCTTGGACCCTCTTCTCCAACTAAATTGGAGAAGAACCTTTTAAATGTTCAAACCATTCTGTGTTCATAAACGATTCTCCCTATTTTTCCACCCGTATTTTCCCTGAACAGATCCACATTTTTCTGACAGGAAGACTCGAAAAAAACCCTTGCACAATTCGCTGGCAAAGATAAAGATAATTGTATGAATGATGCGCAATTTCGACAACTTCTCAATCGATTTGAATTTTCCTGGTCAGGGTACCGCAAGGTCAAAAAAGGGGTTAAAAAGCGGATCGGCCGGTATATGACAGCATCCGGGTACCGTACGATGGCGGCCTTTCTGGCGGAGCTGGAACAAAACGATGAGACGAGACATGCGTGCGAACTCCTGATGACCGTGTCCATCAGTCGCTTTTTTCGGGACCGAAGATTCTGGGAGACCCTCGAAAAAACCCTGCTGCCGAAAATTATCCAAAGACGCGACGAAAAAATTTCGGTCTGGTCGGCGGGATGTGCATGCGGAGATGAAGTGTACAGCTTCATGATCGTCTGGGACCGCTTAAGCAAGACCTGTTCGAATCTTCCGGGTCTCGAGATGACGGCCACCGACCTCAATCCAACATATCTCCAGCGGGCACGGGCTGGAATTTATTCTCACGGAAGTCTCAAAGAACTCACTCCGGAAATCCGATCCCAATATTTCAGGCAAAAGCCGGGTAAAAAACTTTTCCAGGTGAAAAAATTCCTCAAAAAAAACATTTCTTGGAGAATTCACCACCTTCTGTCCGACCCTCCGGGTCGGGATTTTGACATCGTCTTTTTGCGAAACAGCGTTCTGACCTATTATGAAGAAAAACTGAAAAAAAAAGCTTTGGAAAAGGTGCTGTCTCGTCTGGTCCCCGGCGGGATCTTGATCATAGGATCCCACGAATCGATCCCCTTTGAAAGGCCGGATCTTTCCGGGGTTGAACCGTATCCGTATGTTTTCAGTAGAACGGCTGAAAAATAACCCGCTGTTTTTAGGTCCTGCAGCCAACGATAATAATCGACATAAAAAAAAGCCGCTTTAAAACTGCGGCTTTTCGTATCGTTTTAATTGGTCGGGACGAGAGGATTTGAACCTCCGACCCCAGCGTCCCGAACGCTGTGCTCTACCAGACTGAGCCACGTCCCGACTTATATCGTCCTTTTATGACCTCGACAACGAATTGTCAATATTTTTAATTCCCAAAACGCCCATTATCTAAAAGCAGATTCCGGGGGCATCGCATCGATAACAATTCGTTCAGTATTTAGGTAAAAGGATGATTGACGATGATCGTCTCCTCCCTTCCAGGACCGACGGATACGATATCGATGGGTGTTTCCAGGAGTTCTTCGATTCGGTCCAGATAGCGTCTTGCATTCTTCGGAAGATTCTCTAGTTTCCGAAGACCGGATATATCTTCCGGCCACCCCGGAAGGGTTTCGAAAACGGGTTTACAGGCGCCTAGAATTTTCAGGTTTGCCGGAAAGTCGTCAATGATCTCGCCGTTGTATTCATACCCGGTACAAATTTTAAGGGACTCCAGGCCGTCCAATACGTCCAGCTTGGTAATAACGAGACCGGTGAGGCCGTTGAGGCGAACTGCGTTTTGCAGTAGAACGGTGTCCAGCCATCCGCACCGTCGCTTCCGCCCGGTCGTGGCGCCGAATTCCGCGCCTTTTTTCTGAATCGTATCGCCGATTTCATCGAAAAGTTCCGTGGGAAACGGACCCCTTCCCACACGGGTCGTATAGGCCTTTACGATGCCGATAACACCGGTGATCTCTTTGGGGCCGATACCGGCGCCGCAGCAGGCATTGCCGGACACGGTGTTCGATGACGTGACAAAAGGGTAGGTGCCGTGATCGATGTCGAGGTGGGTGCCCTGTGCACCCTCGAACAGAATCTGTTTCCCGGCTTTGACGGCCTGGTTCATGACAATGGAGATGTTGACGACGTGGGGTGCAAGTCTTTCTGCATAACCTTGGTACTGCTGGACAATGGGTTCCGGATCCAAGGGTTCAGCGGAGAGATAGTGTTTGAGATAGAAATTTTTTTCTTCGAGGACGGCGTGCACCGTTTCTTTGAAAACCTCGGCATCGATGAGTTCGACGAATCGGATTCCCCTCCGGGACGCCTTGTCTTCGTAGCAGGGGCCGATTCCGCGCCCGGTGGTGCCGATCTTTTGATCCCCCTTCATTTTTTCCCGGGCGAGATCGATCTGCTTGTGATAGGGCATGATGACATGGGCTTTTTCGCTGATTTTAAGCAGGTTCGGCCCTGTATCGATGCCCTTGTTTTTTAATTTGTCGAGTTCCTCCACCAGGACTGAAGGATCGACCACCACGCCGTTTCCGATAAGACAGGTTTTTTTCTGCAAAATGCCCGAAGGGACCAAATGGCTGATAAACTGTTCGCCCTCCACCACCATGGTATGGCCTGCATTGTTTCCGCCCTGAAACCGTACAACCACATCGGCATATTCGGCCAGGAGGTCCACGATTTTACCTTTGCCTTCATCACCCCATTGAGTTCCAACAATTACGATATTCGACACGTATGGCTCCTTTTAAGGTTTAATGGTACGGGATTTTTTGGATACCGATGAATACGGATCATCAAAGTTTTGAAATTTATGAATTATGTGTATGCCTGCCCCCTATCCTCGATGGTGCCGGGGGCGGCCTGTTTAACTTGAACGTTTTGCCCTAAAAAAATCCTGAATCAGCGTCCTGCACGCGTCCTTACAGATGCCATGCATGATTTCCGGCCGGTGATTCAATCGAGGGTCGTCGGCGAAATTGTACAACGATCCGGCAGCGCCCCATTTGGGATCATGGGCACCGAAAACAACCCGGGCCACCCGAGCGTGGACAATCGCTCCCATGCACATGATGCAGGGCTCAATGGTAACATACAAGGTCGTGCTTAACAATCGGTAATTCAGAACTTTTTGCGCTGCATCGCGCAGGGTCAATATCTCGGCATGTGCCGTCGGGTCTCCGAGGCTTATGGTCTGGTTGTGTGACCGAGAGAGGATGTCCCCGGATTCGGCGACAAGTACTGCTCCTATCGGAACTTCGGCCTTTTGTCCAGCTTTTTTAGCCTCCTCCAAAGCCAGATTCATGAATTCTGTGTGGATTTCACGCATAATCTAATGTTAAAGTTAAGTGTGAAAAAAATATGGATAACCTTACGAAAAAACATAAAAAACAATAACAAGAGAATGGTGTTACTTTCAGTTGACCCAGTTGGGAACATTGAAAACGGTTCACGGGGTCTTTTACTGAACCGTGGGCAGTTTTTTATGCAACCTTAAGGTTGACAACTATCTTTCTATAGCTTATTAATTGTACAAATTTCAATTAAATTTCCATGCGCCCGTAGCTCAGCCCGGACAGAGCGCCGGACTACGAATCCGTAGGTCGCACGTTCAAATCGTGCCGGGCGCACCAATGATATCAAGAGGTTGTGGAGATTACTTCGCAACTTTTTTTGCTTTCTGAGAGGGTAGGGTGCGCATAGGGTGCAGATGGGTGCAGGAAGTCATGATCATCTAACCCATCAACTTCGTCTTTCTTCTTGCCTGGCATCCAATGATAATAAACATCCATCGTTAATTTAACGGAATGATGCCCGAGTTGGTTTGAAACATCGGCAATATTATCACCTTTGGATATTCTTAGTGTGGCATAAGTATGCCTTAGATCATGAATCCGAATTTTTCTGAGCTTTGCTTTTTTGAGCGCCTTATAAAAGACTCTGCGACGCCAATTGTTCTTGTCGATTAATCGGCCTTCTCTGTTTGTAAAAACGTATTCCGGCAACCCGCCTATACCTAAGGCAAGCCCCTTTTTCTTGCTCACAAGTTCATGCGCTTCTAATTCATATGCCGCAAACAATGTTTGACGGTAGAATGTACCTAAGATATCGTCGATTGATTGTTGTAGTAATGATATTTTATCTTCTTTTGTCGCCTTAGCGTTTTTAATGAAGTAGTCTAATAGATTATGTTCATTAAACGTAGAAGCGATTTCTGCGACAAAAGGAACTTTTTAGCAGCCTGATTTGCGGTTCCTTTCGCAACCGGCTCTGCAAACGAAACAACTGGGA
>JAAXQD010000038.1 GCA_012974475.1 Desulfobacterales bacterium | reverse complement strand
ATATTTTCCGAATCAACGGTTTGACCATCCAACGGTTTGACCATGGCTGAAATGAACGCCCCCGCAACAGGCTGAAAGGGGGTCCCAAATCGGTCAACTCGTATTCCAGAGACGCAAGGTCCGGGCGAAAAACCCATCCAAATTAAATTACGGTTTCAATCTCATGGGCAATTCGAACCGCCGCCGCCTTTGGGTCCGTTGCATCTCTGATGGGACGGCCGATCACAAGATAATCGGATCCATCTGAAACCGCCCGGGCCGGTGTTGTTATTCGCCGCTGGTCATGTTTTCCCGTCACATCCCATTCGGGTCGTATCCCCGGGGTCACCGCAATAAAGTCGCGCCCAAAGCGTTCTTTAATAATTTTTACTTCGAGCCCCGAACAGACGATGCCGGTGCAGCCGGCCGCTTTGGCCATGGCCGCCCTTTTTGCCACCAGCCGACCCATGTCATCATAAAACATATCCCTGAACCCGGAGGCTTTAATATCTTCACTTGCGACACTGGTTAAAACCGTAACCCCAAGAATGCCGACCCGCCCTTTGGCCCCTTCAACCGCAGCTTCGAGCATCCTGGGAGTCTCGCCGCAATGAACCGTTGCAAACGCAACACCTAAATCCGCGATGCTCTCCATGGCACGAAAAACCGTTGCCGGAATATCATGAAGTTTCAGATCCAAAAACACTTCGGCGGTCCCGGAAGCTTTTATAAAATCGATGATTCCAGAGCCTGATCGGATAAAAAGCTCCAGACCGACCTTGAACATTCCCACCGATTCCGAAAGCAGTTCCACATAGTGTTGGGCGGTCTTTACCGACGGAACGTCCAGGGGAAAAACGATGTAATCTTTTGCGTGTTTCATCTTTAAATATCAACCTGTAATGATTTTCAAAACATCGGGCACGATGCCAATGACAATCGGCAGCATGCCGGGCTGCTCCCCGTCAACATCGAGAAGTACCTGCTGGCTTGATAATGCTTCTACTTTTTTACCGGCCAGAGTCGTGACTTTGTCAATATCGTTTATTTTGCCGTTATACAATTTCGGAAGATTTAAAAAAATTTCAGGAATTGTCAAATCCCCAATGACCGTAACATTCAAACGCCCGTCACAGACCGATGCACCCGGGGCGACCCACATTCCACCGCCATGATACTGTCCGTTTGCAACCGCTACGTTCCAAACCCGTAATTCCTGTTCAAAACGTTCATCGACGCGGATCCGTATCTTCTTCTTTCCATATAAAAAAATAGAAATGAGCGTTGCCCACATAAATGAAATAAACGGGCCTAACGCTTTGGTCGTCCTGTTGACCCGCCGGGCGACTTCACCGCCCAGACCGAAACTCGTTATATTATGGAAATATCGACGACGTTCATGACCATCGTCATCTCGAAAAAACAGCAGGCCCAAATCGATGGTGCGGACGGTGCCGGCAGCAATCAGATCGACAGCCTGTTCGGGGTCTTGGGGTATTGAAACGCTTCTGATGAAATCGCAGCCTGTCCCATTGGGGATAAAACCCAGTGCCAACTCGGACCTCGCGGATGCTTCATGCATCATAATACCGTTAACGACCTCGTTCAGGGTACCGTCTCCTCCCACGCAGACGAGAAGCCTGACCTTTTGGGCAACGGCATTTTTTACAAGCGTGACCGCATCTCCAGGCCCTCGGGTCATATACACCTCAAAAGGGCCCAGCCGATCTCTGGCAAGCGCTTCGATCATCGGCCAGTTCGATCCCGTTGAGCCGCTTCCGGCATGGGGATTGACGATAAAGGCGATCCTCGGCAAATTAACTCCTTTTCTCCGTCGACAACATTAAATATTCTCTTTGAACGGTCAATCCGGATCCGCCTGGGTCAGGGCAAGCAAACACGGTATAAAAATACGCGGAATTTGCTGCTTAAAAACCACATAGCGTATAATTGTCCATCCATAAAGCAATTTTTACAACCAGCCTTCACATTTTTAATAAATCTATTGAAATTACTGACTTTAAAATGTTATGAAACGTATTCTTAATACTAAGGATAAATCCTTCACGACAAATTCGAAACCGTCTTTGGGGAAAAAATGAACCTATCAGGAAAACAGCAGACCTTTTTGCGAATGCTTCCCGCAGTGGATTACATCCTCGAGCTGGCAAAGACAGATTCTTTGTTTGACAATGTTCCAAAATCTGTTCTGGTCCGCTCCATCCGCTCTGTTGTTGAAAATTTTCGGATGACGATCATAGAGGACCAACAGGATCTCACGGAGGCCGACCTGTCGGACGCCAACCTCCTTAACAAGATCAAAAACAGAGTCAAAATCGCCATGGCGCCGATGCTTACCCGGGTCATCAACGCCACAGGCGTTGTGGTACATACCAACCTCGGCCGATCGTTGCTTTCTGACGATGCGGTGCAGAACCTTCTGGCCATTGCATCCGGATATTCCAATTTGGAATTCGATCTATCAAAAGGGATGCGAGGTTCCAGATACAGTATTGTTGAAAATATTCTGTGTGAAATAAGCGGCGCTGAAGCGGCCATGGTGGTCAACAACAATGCCGGCGCCGTCTTTCTATCTTTAGAAACCCTCGCCAAAGATAAAAAGGTTATTGTTTCCAGGGGAGAACTGGTGGAAATCGGGGGATCATTCAGGATCCCCGATGTCATGGCCAAAAGCGGCGGGATATTGAGGGAGGTGGGGACCACAAACCGTACGCACCTTAAAGACTATGAAAATGCCATCGAGCACGATACCGCCCTTCTCTTAAAAGTCCACAAAAGCAATTACAGTGTCGTCGGCTTTACTGCCGAAGTCTCCCTTGAAGCGCTGGTGGCTCTGGGCGCAAAATATAAGATCCCGGTGATGGAAGATCTTGGCAGCGGAACCTTTGTAGATCTTTCAAAGTACGGTCTGTTAAAGGAACCCACGGTTCAGGAGTCCGTCAAAGCCGGCGCAGACATTATCACGTTCAGTGGAGACAAGCTCCTTGGCGGACCCCAGGCAGGCATCATGGTAGGAAAAAATGACCTCCTTATGAAAATCAAGGAAAATCCCATCAACCGGGCACTTCGTATCGACAAACTTACCCTTGCAGCACTCGAAAGCACCTTGCGGCATTACAGGAACATAGACAGGGAAATGGATTCCATTCCGACACTGCGCATGTTGACCCTTTCTTTGGCGCATATTGAATCAAAAGCAAAAACCCTTGCCAAGATGCTCGAAAATATCAGCGACACCCGATTGTCTGTAGATCTCATCGATACCTCCTCGAGACCCGGCGGCGGTTCTCTCCCGCTTTTAACGCTCCCCAGCAAAGGTGTGGGCTTAAATGTCCGGGGAATCTCTGCCAATGCGGTGGAAGAACAGATGCGGAACCATGAACTCCCCATCATTGGAAGGATCGAAGAAGATCTTTTTATCATGGATCTCAGAACCCTACTCGATGACGAACTGCCGATCATCAAACATGCTGTTGAACACATGCTGAAAAAGGCCTGATCATGACACACAAAAAAACAGAATTGTTTCACAACCGCTCTTCCAGCAAGGAGTTTCTTTTTTACAAAACCGATGCCAAGCCGAAAAAAGATGCGACCCAAGCCCTATCTTCGGTGGCGTCGGACAGAATTTCAAATGCGTTCCCGGACATTCTTGCACAAAAGAACTTCATGGATTACGCCATGGCGCAACTCGAATCTTCGACACAGTTCGAAGCCATGGTCATCAAGATCGACAACCTCAGGCACAACGCCGAAACAGCCGGTGACTCCGGGATCGATCTATGGATCGATGTGGCCCATGTCATCGATGCAATATGCCGGCGTGAAAATGGAATTTGGGGACAGCTCGACCCGGGACGGTTCGGCTGTTTCTTTTCTGAAAAAAACGAGACGCCCCCTGTGGAACTTGCAAACAAGATAAACGACAGCCTGGCAGAAATTAGAAATGAGACGGTCTCCATCGGCATTGCCTCATACCCCACCCTTAGTTTTGATAAAGATAAAATCCTCGATCACGCCGGCAAAGCGCTCGATCACGCCGCCTTTTTCGGACCCGGCAGTACCGTGTCATTTGATGCGGTGAGCTTAAATATCAGCGGAGACATCCGCTATCAGAATGGAGACATAGACGGAGCTATCCAAGAGTTCAAGACAGCCCTTCTGCTGGATCCGTCGAATGTCAACGTCCATAACAGTCTCGGGGTATGTTACGGCATTTTGAGCGATTATGACAATGCACTGATAGAATTCCAGGAAGCCGCCCGGCTCGACCCGAACGAAGTCATGGCCTTATACAACTTGGGGCTGATCAACATGTTGACCGGCGATACCGAAAAGGCACTCCAATACTTTCTCGAAGCCGGTGAGAAAGAAGACGATATCTTTGAAATTACGTTTCAAACCGGAAACGTTTATCTGAAAATGGAAAAACCGGAAAAAGCAAAAATTTTCCTTGAAAAAGCCGTAACGCTCAATTCGGAGTCAGGCCCGGCTTTTCGTTGCCTGGGTGAATGTTTCAACGCCATGAATATGACAGACGATGCGATTTCGGCATATAAAAAAGCCATCCGGCAAAACCCCAACGACGCCGAATCACTGTCGACGCTCGGCTACCTGTTTGATCTTTTGGGCGAAAATCCTGAAATTACAACCACTTTATGTCAGCAAAGCATCGACATTGCACCTGAAAACGGTCTGTTCAGGCACAGACTTGGCAACCTATATCTCAAAAGGAATCAACTTGAAGACGCACTGGAGCAGTTCCAAAAAGCCCATGATCTGGGCCACGACTCCGGAGATATGATCGAAAAAATTAAACGATTGATGCTGGACAATTAATACCGAGGACAGGGGTTTTATATCATCCACCATGTATTATGATTTTCAAAAGACAGGGTCGGTTAAACCATGAAAAAGATCATTCTTGACATACTTCAAGACAGCATCAACGTCAAAGACCGATTTATTAAAAATAACGTCGATCTCATCGAAAGAGGGGCGGATATCCTCGCATCGGGCATTGTATCCGGTCACAAAATCCTGATTTTCGGTAACGGCGGGAGTGCTGCGGATGCCCAGCATATTGCCGCCGAATTTGTTAACCGGTTTCAGATTGAACGCCCCCCCCTTGCAGCGCTGGCACTCACCACCGACACCTCCATTATAACCAGCATCGGGAATGATTATCACTTTGACGAAATCTTCTCCAAACAGATTGCGGCCCTGGGAAGAAAAAACGATATTGCCGTGGGGATCAGTACCAGCGGGAGTTCTAAAAATGTCGTCAACGCCATACAGACAGCAAAAAATATCGGAATGTTCACCATCGGATTGACCGGTCGCGGCGGCGAGATAGCGGCATGCTCCGATCTTGTGTTCGCCGTGGAATCAGATACAACGGCAAGAATCCAGGAAACCCATATCACATTGGGTCATATATTGTGCGACCTTGTGGACCGGATTTTGTTTCCGGAAAAATTCAGTGACCCTTAACAACAAAAATTCGAATGAAGCTCCCCGCCGCCTTCTATAGAGGGGATTTTAGCCTTACTCCCACAAGCGGGCGAAGTACTGGAAATCATAAAAAAGGAAATCACATAACCGTTTAGTTTTTTGAAACAAGCTGAATTATCACAAAATCATAAGGTTAGAGAACGTTATGCCGCAAAAGTTTAAGCCGATAGATTTGAGCCGGGTGAAAACATACCCTCTTTCACAACGAAAGAGCAAAGTATCCACAACGGATTTCGGGAAAACATGGCAAAAAGGCGCCCGTTTCAAGGAATTTCTTGACCGTCTTCCCGACATACTCGCCGGAAGCCATCTCAAGACCGTCATTTCTGCCATTGCTGACGCCTTTCAGAAAGAAAAAACCATCGTCTTTGCCATGGGAGCCCATGTCATTAAAGTGGGTCTAACCCCCATTGTTATCGACCTGATGGAACGCGGTATTATCACGGCCGTCGCAATGAACGGCGCCGGTATTATTCATGACCTCGAGCTGGCCATGGCAGGGCAGACATCCGAAGATGTTTCGGCGTCCCTCGGAGACGGCACCTTTGGAATGGCCCACGAGACCGGCGCTTTTTTATGCGACGCCATCTCTCTCGCCGGAGAAAAATCCGCAGGGCTCGGCGAAACCATCGGTTCTGCCATCATTGAAAAGGGACTCCTCTATTCAGGACACAGTATTCTCGCTTCGGGTGCACGCCTCGGCATACCGGTTACGGTCCATGTCGCATTTGGCACGGATATCCTTCATATGCACCCCGGTTTTGATGCCAATGCAGCAGGGGAAGCGACCCACAGAGATTTTCGCACGTTTGCGTCCGTCATCGGCACACTCGAAGGAGGGGTTTACCTGAATGTGGGATCTGCGGTGATTTTGCCGGAAGTCTTCTTAAAAGCGGTTACGCTGACACGGAACCTGGGGCATCATCTCGAACGAGGGGTTATGCCGGTGGTCCTTTTCCGTTTTTTGGATAGACCGTATGGCGCACCAACAAAAGCAGGTTGGAGACCTTTGAAAAATGTTCATTTTTGCCTGCCCAGTTAAATTCGTATTTATTATTTAACCGGGGTTCAAGTTCAAGGAAGGCGAAAATTTTAACCACAGGAAACCATAGAGTATTTCGAGGATAAAGCTAAAGCTTCACTTCGTGCACAATTTGAGCCTAACGCAGAAATTGGGCAAAAAGGGGCGTTTTGCAAAGGTTTCAGGTTGATATCACCCCATGGATGATTATAATCTGTCACCCGTAAAGATCGATGAGCGGTCGCTGTTGCAGTTCACCAGGATGTATGAAAGCATTTAAATTTATTGAAAAGATAAGGGGTCGTTTATAATGCCGATTTACGAATTTCATTGCGATGCATGTGAAAAAGACTTTGAATGTCTGGTTTTTGGAAACGAGAAGGCTGTTTGCCCGTCATGCAACAACAAAAAAGTCAAAAAAATCATGTCCGCATGCACATTCTTTAGTAAAGGCAGCCATGGTCAAACGGTTAAGGGGGCTGCGTCGGCATCATCTTGTGGTGGATGTTCAGCTACCAGTTGTTCGAGCTGTAGTCACTGATGGGAAAAACACTCAAAATAGGAACCCGGGGCAGCAAACTCGCACTCTGGCAGGCAAACTGGGTTAAATCTGCGCTGAATACCCAACACCCTTCCTTTTCGGTGGAACTTGTCATCATAAAAACCAAAGGCGACAAAATTCTCGATGTTCCCCTTTCCAAGGTCGGCGGCAAAGGACTTTTTGTAAAAGAAATCGAAGAAGCGCTTTTAGACGGCCGCATAGACCTTGCTGTACACAGCATGAAGGATATGCCGTCGGAAATACCGAAAGGGCTGTGCATCGGCGCAATTCCCGAGCGCGAAAATCCGAAAGATGTTCTGATTTCAAAAAAAGGACTGCGCCTTTCCCAACTTGAACCCGGCGCCAGGATCGGAACCAGCAGTCTTCGTCGAGCCGCTCAGCTTCTCCATGCCAGACCGGATCTGCGTGTATCCCCCTTAAGGGGGAACCTGGACACGCGCCTAAAAAAGCTCGAAACTGAAAATCTTGATGCCATCGTTCTGGCGGCGGCCGGTGTTAAGCGCTTGGGTCTTGAAAACAAAATAACCGAATTCCTTGACGAAAACATTATGCTTCCGGCCGTTGGCCAGGGTGCCCTTTGTATCGAGATCCGGGAAAATGATCCCGAGGTGGCGCCGATGGTCGCAGAACTTGATCACCGTCAAACAAGAACGATCGTCATGGGTGAACGTGCCTTTTTAAACCGCCTCGAAGGCGGATGCCAAGTCCCGATTGCAGCCCACGGAAAAATCGACAACGCCCTGTTTACCCTTTGCGGTCTTGTGGCCACTGTCGATGGAAAAACCCTCCTCAAGGAGACCTTTTCAGGGCCTGAAGGTTCGGCCGAAACCATCGGCGTAGAACTTGCCAATCATCTGGTTTCCATGGGGGCGAAAACCATAATGGAAAACCTTAAATCTGATCTGGATTTAAACCATGAACGGTAAAGTCTATCTGGTCGGTGCCGGGCCCGGTGATCCGGAGTTGATCACGTTAAAGGGGTTGGAGTGCATCAAGAACGCCGATGTCATTATCTACGATTATCTTGCATCTCCAAGCCTGTTAAAACATGCCCGAGAGCATGCTGAAATCATCTATGTGGGGAAAAAAGGAGGAGATCACACCCTTTCCCAGGATAGAATCAATGCGCTGATCGCGGAAAAAGCCCAAAAAGGTTTTACGGTCACCCGGCTGAAGGGCGGCGATCCATTTATATTCGGACGGGGCGGCGAAGAAGCAGAGGTGCTCATCGACGCCCGAATTCCTTTTGAAATTATCCCCGGTGTCACTTCGGCCATCGCCGCCCCGGCCTATGCCGGCATCCCGCTGACACACCGAAAATTTACCTCCACAATCGCTTTCGTCACCGGACATGAAGACCCCGCAAAAGCGGAATCGAATATCGACTGGGCAGCACTTGCCAAAGGAATTGGAACCCTTGTTTTTCTCATGGGTGTCAAAAATCTTCCCCATATAACAGACCGCCTCATGCACCACGGTATGTCCCCGGACACCCCGGTTGCCCTCGTCCGCTGGGGAACGACCCCCAAACAGACCACTGTTTCAGGAACACTCGATACCATTGTCGAACGCACAAAAGCCGCCGGTCTCAAACCACCGGCCATTATTGTTGTGGGTCATGTTGTAAAATTAAGAGAAAAAATGCGATGGTTTGAAACCCGGCCTTTGATGGGACAATGCATCGTGGTAACCCGAGCCCGGGAACAGGCCAGTGACCTGGTCAAGCGGCTTTCCGATCTGGGCGCCGAGTGTCTCGAATGCCCCACCATAAAAGTTAGCCCGCCCCAGGATGTAAAACCATTGGACCGGGCCATGGAAAACCTTTCATCTTATGACTGGCTGATCTTTACCAGCGTCAACGGCGTTAACTTCTTTTTTGAGCGGCTTTTCCAAAAAAACAAAGATGTCCGTGCCTTAAAAGATATCCATACGGCGGTTATCGGTCCGGCAACAGAAAAAAGACTGTTCGATTTTGGGCTCAAAAGCGATATTGTCCCCGAAAGCTACCGGGCCGAGTCTGTGGTCAAGGCATTTGCCGGAAAAGATGTCACCGGGAGAAAGATTCTGCTGCCCCGCGCAAAAGAGGCAAGGCCGGTGCTGCCGTTGGAACTGAAAAAGATGGGGGCCGTTGTTGATGAAGTCACAGCATACTGTACCCATGCGGTCAAGGACAACACCGATGTCCTGTCGGCACGTCTCAAAGAACGATCCATAGATATGATCACATTTACAAGCTCTTCCACCGTAAAAAACTTCCGCGCCCTTTTCCCCAACGAAGATCTTAAGGATCTCATGCGAGGGGTCACCATCGCCAGCATCGGTCCCGTAACCGCCGATACGGCACGAGACCTGGGATTTGACGTCCACATCATCGCAGAATCCTACACCATACCGGGACTGTGCCAGGCAATTCTAACGCATTTCAGCTGAGGGGATCTTACGATCCGAAACAGGTCCCGCGGGGGGAGGAAAATATGCTTTTCCCATGTGAATTTTCAAAATGAATCGGCCCGGACCATAATACAAAGACATATTGACCCGCTCCCATGTTTTAGTGTATCTTTAATTTTTTTCCAAGCACTCAACACAACTAAAGGGAACCGTCATGGACGACCATCTCGATAAACTCCATGGATTTGTCGATACGATTACATCCATGAAAGAGACCATAATTACCAACATCGTATTGATCGGACAGATCCCCGCTCCCACATTCAAGGAAAAAAAACGCATCGGTGTCTTCATGGAAAGACTGGCCGAATTCCAAGTGGATGAATGCACCACTGATGGCTACCGAAACCCCATCGGCATCATCAAGGGGACCTCTGAAAAGAAGCCCCCCATCTTTGTCGTCGCACACCTGGACACCATTTTTAGCAAAGATATCGATCATTATTATACCATCAAAGAGAATTCAATCACCGGTGCAGGTATCATGGACAATTCCGTGGGGGTCGGCGTCCTGCTCTCCTTGCCGGAAATCCTTCGAAAATTAAATCTGCGCTTTGAATCGGACATCGTCCTGGCCGGTGTTATACAGTCTTTGGGCAAAGGCAACCTGAGAGGCATCCGGCACCTTTTAAAAACATGGGCCACGCCCATCAGAGGGGCGGTCTGTATCGAGGCTACTGAACTCGGAAGGCTCAGCTACTACACCGATGGAATGATTCGATGTGAAGTGGAATGCAACATCTCCTCGGACAACGGCTGGGAGCATAAATTCAAGCCCAATGCAATTCTGATTTTAAACGAGGTGATCAACCAGATACTTAAACTCCGATTGCCCCAAAGACCACGATCTCGGGTTATTATCGGAAAAACCTCAGGTGGTTTCAAGCACGGCGTGATTGCATATAACGCGACCCTCGGTTTTGAGATCCAGAGCAACTCCGACAAAATGGTTAAATCGATTTTCAACAACATTAAGGATGTTGTCGAGGGCATCGGTCATGAACATGAAGTCGATCTGAAATTAAAAACATTGAGCAATATCCATGCAGCACGGTTAAATTTCGCTCATCCTCTGGTAAAAAGCACGGTTGCTGTGATGAAAAAACTCGATTTAGTACCCATCAGTGAGCCCAGCGAGTCTGAGCTTTCAATCTTTCTTGCACGTAAAATTCCAGCGGTTACACTTGGAATTACCCGGGGTGAAAACTATCACCAGAAAAATGCCACCGTGGAAATCGAGCCCATCTCTAAAGGGATCGCCCAGATTATCGGTGTATTGATGGCCATTGACAGCGGAGGATGTGATGAAGAGCAGTTGGCTTGAAAAAAATACCTTCCATTATTCAGAATTCAACAACCTCAATCGACTGGTGGAGGAAAAACAACGGAAAAATCTGAAAATTTCTCTGTGCCTGCCCACGCTGAATGAAGAAAAAACCATCGCAAAAGAAATTCTGATAATGAAATCAGAGCTGATGACGCGCTATCCCCTTCTCGATGAGATCGTTGTAATCGACTCCGGGTCCACAGATAAAACCAGGGATATTGCAAGTGCATTTGGGGCGGATGTTTATGAAGCAGCAGAGATTCTTCCGCACCTGGAAACGTTCAAAGGCAAAGGGGAAAACCTCTGGAAAGCCCTTTATATTGCCCAAGGCGATATCATTGTCTACTTGGATACAGACATAAAAAATATTCATCACAGATTTGCCTATGGGCTCTTGGGGCCGCTGCTTCTTTTCGATCATGTCAAATACGTAAAAGCCTTTTATGACCGACCGATTTCCATTGGAAAAAGTAAAATCAGACCCACCGGCGGCGGCCGAGTCACCGAGCTTGTTATCAGACCGCTGTTCTCTCTTTTCTTCCCGGAACTCACACAGATTTTACAGCCGTTATCCGGTGAATATGCCGGCGTTCGCGAACTATTTGAAAAAATTCCATTCCCCATCGGGTATGGGGTCGAAACCAGCATCATTCTCGATATCTATGAAAAATGGGGACTCGATGTAATTGCTCAGGTGGACCTTGACAAGCGAATTCACAGAAACCAGGACACACGGGCGTTGGGAAAAATGGCGTTTGCGATTTTACAGACGTTCATCAGACGGAAAAGAAAATTGGGACTGGTCGATTTTAGAGAGGATCTTTTTGATGAAATGATACAATATAACCTTGTAAAAAATCAATACATGCCGGATATTTACAAAATTGAAGGCCACGAGAGGCCCCCCATTATCGAAGTTCCGGAGTATCGTGAAAAGTTCAAAAGATAGATGATTTGATCGCGCCATCAAGAAAACACGAAATTTTCGATGTTTCGTGTTTTCCTTTTTCCGGATCCTTGTGATATCATTTATTCCAATTGAACGTTTTGGTTTCCTGGGGAAAATCCAAATTAAGAGGATACAAACACATTGCCAAGCTCAAACCTGATCGACCGATTCAATCGAAATCTGAACTACCTTCGCATATCCATTACCGACCGCTGCAACCTGAAATGTCTATACTGCGTGCCTCAGGATCTGATTCCAAAGCTCTCGCACCATGAGATATTAAGCTATGAAGAGATACTCCGCATTGTCAGGGTAAGCATACGCCTTGGGATCTCCAAGGTCAGAGTAACCGGTGGAGAACCGCTGGTTAGAAAAGGTGTTTATCATTTTTTAGAGAAACTGGCCGGAATAGAAGGACTTCAGGATATATCTCTGACCACCAATGGTGTTCTGCTCAAGGATAACATACACAAGATCAAATCCGCCGGTATAAAAAGAATAAATATTAGTCTAGACACGTTAAACAGAGAGAAGTTCAAGCAAATTACAGGCTACGATTTTTTCGACCAAGTATGGGAAGGCATAGAACTGGCTCAACGAACGGGATTTTATCCCATCAAAATTAATGTGGTGCCCATAAAAGGCGTCAACGACGGTGATTTGGTCGACATTGCCAGATTGTCCATGACCCATCCATTTCACATACGCTTTATCGAATACATGCCCATGGGTTCAAATCATATGGACATGGACCGTCGTTTACTTGCCCCTGAAATTAAAAAGCACATCGAACAATTGGGCAAACTTGTTCCGGTTGATAGGAGCACCAAGGACGGCCCTGCAGAACGATTCAAGTTTGAATCGGGCCGGGGAGAAATCGGCTTTATTCGACCCATAAGCCGTCATTTCTGTCAGACGTGCAATCGGTTAAGATTAACCGCAAGTGGCCAATTACGCCCCTGTCTGATGCATGACAAACAGGAAGATTTAAAATCGATCATACGAAAAGGCTGCTCTGACAGGGAGCTGGCTGAGGTTTTTCTCGAAGTGGTTCGTCACAAGCCTTTGGAACATAAGCTACAGACAGATCACAATGCCGGGAGTGCAGTTCAGATGTGCGCCATAGGGGGCTGAAAGGGGCGCAAAAAAAGCCTGGGCCGTATCAGTGGGAGGCTACATTTTCTCGCACAAATCATCGGTTTACGACCCAGGCTGTATAAACGACTTCACCCGAAGGTTTCTTGCTGCGTTTCGAGGTTTGCTAACAGAACTAAAACAATTAATCAAGGTTTTTTTTAAGCGCAAGTATTTTTTTTACGAACCCATCCCGATTTTCCCACGATTTTTATTCGTTCATTTTATTATAAGCTTCCGCGTCTTTCTCTTTAAAAATAAATTGTAAATACCCACCACGATCCCTTCAGGCAAAAAGACAAGGACCAGACAAAGAAAAACGCCGTATGCAATGATGTGATATTGTTTGGCGATATGAAGTGCTTCGGAGATAAAGGTGAGTATGCCGGCGCCGAACAGAGAGCCCCACAGACTTCCCATCCCGCCGACGATAACCATCGTCACGACCTGGATGGAATAATGAAAATCGTAAGAACTGGGACTGATAAACGTAATGTAATGAGCATAAAGACTGCCGGATACGGATGCAAACATGGCGCTCAAGACAAAAATCTTTACTTTATAATCGGCCGTATTAACGCCCAAGGAATTTGCAGCCACTTCACTGCCTTTAATAGCACGCAATGCTCTGCCGACCCTGGAGTTAAGTAAGTTCCTGGCCGCCAGCATGAAGAAAAAAACAAAACTCCAAATCAGGTAAAAATTTTTAAGGTCATCATCAAAGGTCAGACCGCCGATGGCAAGTGGTGGTATCCCCATCAAACCGTCATGCCCGCCGGTGAATTGCTCCAGCTCGCCCATAAGAATATTGATAATTATACCGAATCCCAATGTCGCCATTACCAGATAGTTCCCCCGGAGCTTTAAAGACGGGTATCCGATCAGATATGCCACAGCTCCCGTTGCCAGCATTCCCACAAGCATCGCCGGCCACAAAGGGAATCCGTAGTTGACGGTAAGTATCCCTGAAAAGTAAGATCCGAGGCCGTAAAACGCAGCATGGCCCAATGAAATTTGTCCGGCAAAACCGATCAACAGGTTCAACCCCACAACCACTAGAGTGTTGAGACCAATCACGTTCAAAACAATGAAATAGTACTTGCTCTCGACAAACACGGGAATGGCAACAATGACAAGGGCCAGTATCCCGAAACAGAGGTTATCTTTTTGCTTTAACAAAAGGTCCATCGTAATTATGATAAAATTATGCCCCTTGGTATGGTTTATCCTGATGTATTCGGGCTAAACCCTTTCCGACTCTCCATACCCCATGATCCCTCTTGGTTTCAGAAAGAGAACCAAAAGGAGAACGAAAAATGCGATGGCATCTTTATATTGAGAGGAGATCAGGCCGGCGCCGAGTGATTCCAGAAGACCCAGGATTATTCCGCCTAAAATTGCACCCGCAAAGTTACCGTAACCGCCGAGAATAGCTGCAGCAAATCCCTTCAGTCCCAGCATGATGCCTGTATCATAGGATGTCGAAGAAATCGGTGCGATGATCATTCCGGCCACCGCCCCCAACGCACCGCTGAATGCAAAGGAGAATAGGACCATACGATTAACGGAAATCCCCGCTAAAGCCGCCGCCCTTCGATTCACCGCCGTTGCCCGCATGGCCTTGCCCATTAATGTTTTTTTAAAAAAATAACGGAGCATCAGCATGACCATCACGGTAATGGCAAATATCCAGATGTGCTGGGGTACTATGGCAGCCCCCCCCGGAAGATGAATCGGAGTTTCGCCTGAAAAGGCAGGGACGCCCACATTGTCAGTCCCCCACACCACCTGAGCCGTTCCCCGGAGAATTTCCGACAACCCGATTGTCAGAAAAATAAGAATGATGATCTCCTTTGAACGGGCATGCCGTATCGGTCCCATCTCTATTAGGGCGCCAATAAGCGCAACGCCGGCCATGGATATAAAAAAGGCGATGATCAAGTTGACTTTGAAAAGAACCGCCAAAGAGTACATAAACATCCCGCCAAGGGATATGAATTCACACTGGGCAAAATTGACAATTCCGGTGGCATTATGGATGATATTAAATCCCATGGCCACAATGGCGTAAATTGCCCCTATGGTTAAACCGGTGATGATATATTGGGCGATTTGTTGGGAAAATTCCATAAGGTCATTTTTTTCCCTCCCCTCCCTTCATCGTAACGGTTAAGGGAGGGAAGAGTGAGCATAATTGGGCTGATCTTCTAATCAAGCAGTTTCCAGCCCCCTTTGGTGGCTTTGATCATGACGATGTCGTCCATGGACAGCCCGTTATGATCCTGTGGGCTGATATTGTAGATGCCGCTGATACCCACATAACCCGTTGTATTCTCAATTGCATCCCGGATTTTGGCCCTGTCGGGCCCAACCTTTTTAATAGCATTCACAGTAATGAACGCCGCGTCCGCGCCATAGGCAACCATGGTGCCGGGCTCTCGATTGAATTTTGCCCGATACGCCTTCACATAGTCTAAAATCATCTTTTTCTGGATGTCGCTGTCGGGAAGTTGATCAGCCACTACAATTTTGGTAGAAGGCATCATCACCCCCTCACCGGACTCTCCGGCAACCTTCCAAAAGATAGGATCTCCGGCGCCGTGGCATTCAAACAGAGGCGCCTTAATACCCAACTGTTTGATATTTTTGGCGATGATTCCCATGGCTGGACCCACTGTCCAGGCAATGATTGCATCAACACCCTTGGCGTTTATACGGGTCAATTGTGCGGTCATATCAATGTCTTTGGGCTGAAAGGCCTCTTGGGCAACAATCTCTACGCCGTACTTCGGTGCCTGGACCTTTACGTTTCTGACCCCGTCTTTTCCGAACCCTTCGTTGGAATAGATAAATCCTATTTTTTTGATGCCATGCTGGTTCATATACTGGCAGATCTTGCCCATTGCATCTGCCGCTTTATACGGTGATTTAAACGTCCATTTCGGCATCGAGTTTGGATTTTTTTTGTCGAGCGGCGCCTTTAAAATAACGTCCCCCCCTGAATGCATGAAGGTGGGAATCTTTTCCTTTTCAATGAAACCCCTCATGGCCATGGCCGTTCCAGTCAGTGTCGGTCCGATAATCGCCACCACGTCTTGGGATTCCAGAATTTTTTTCAAGGCCATAACCGCCTTGGTGGGGTTGCTTTCCGTGTCTGCCATAACCATTTCCAGCATGCGGCCGTTGATGCCTCCCTGTTGATTTGTCTCATCGATAGCAAGCAATACGGCATCCTTCTGCGCTGTTCCAATATGAGCAGCACGGCCGGTCAGCGCAAAAATTCCTGCAATTTTAATAGGCTCGGCACTATAGCAGAGTGATGATCCTACCATAAAACTGACTGCGATAACCATTACAACGAGTGTCAATAATCTTCTGTTCATTTTTTTCCTCCCGATTCATTTTCGTATACACTTTTCCGGCATTAATAGATATTTCTTTTCACCCCCCCTCCTTTTTATGACCTGTTTCCCAGATATGCCTTTTTTAATTCCACATTCTCAAGAAGATCCGTTGCGCTTCCCTGAAGCCGCATTTTTCCGGCTTCCAATACATAACCGCGATCAGCGATCTTGAGCGCCGCTCTTGCATTCTGCTCGACCAAAAGAATCGTGGTTCCCTCCTGTCTAAGTCTTCCAATAATAGAGATAATTTCTTGCATCACAAGCGGCGCAAGACCTAAGGATGGTTCATCTAGAAGCAAAAGAAGCGGTCTCCCCATCAACCCCCTGCCGATGGCCAACATCTGCTGTTCTCCACCGCTAAGTGTTTCGGCTCGTTGTTTAAGCCGTTTCCCGAGAACAGGAAAAAGCTGTAATATATGCTCAAAATCGTCGGATATTTTTTTCTTGTTTTGCCGCCTTCGCCGCCGATAAGCCCCTATCTCAAGATTCTCCTGGACCGTTAACGGCCCGAAAAGATGTCTGCCTTCCGGAACTTGGATAATACCCAACTCAACGATCTTTTCAGGGGAAAAAGATACGATATCTTCTCCTTTAAACATTATCGTTCCATGGGTAGGCTTGACAATGCCGGAGATAAGGTTTAAAAGTGTCGTCTTGCCGGCGCCGTTTCCACCGATTAGCGCCAAAATTTCTCCTTCCTCCTGTACAAGAGAAATCTTATCGAGGGCTCGAACACCGCCATAGTAGGCACTTATGCCGTCTATTACAAGCACGGTTCTTTACAATTCCTTTCCCAGATAGGCGTCTATGACTTTGGGGTTGTTCTGTATCTCTTTGGCGCTTCCTTCGGCAATTTTTTCCCCATAATTCAAAACGGTAATCCTATTGGAAATGCCCATAATCAAATTCATATCGTGTTCCACCAGCATTACGGTTATCCCCTTGTCCCTGATTTTGAGAATCGTGCGCGCCATCTCTTCGGTTTCCTGCAGATTAAGTCCGGCCACCGGTTCGTCGAGAAAAAGAAGTTTGGGTTCCATCGCCAGTGCCCGAGCAATCTCCACCCGTTTTTGAACTCCATAGGGAAGACCGCCGACGAGCATATCCGCCTTGGAATCAAGGTCAAAAAATTTTAAGACGACATCCGCTTTTTGCCGAATAATCTTCTCTTCTTTCCACACCACGGGCGTATGCATAAGGCACCTTAAAAATCCGGAATCGCTCTGGGTATGAAGGCCCACCATGACATTTTCTCGAACGGACATATTCTGGAAGACTTGTATATTCTGGAAAGTTCTACCGATTCCCATACGGGCCACCTGATATGATTTTTTTCTAGACAGTTTCTGGCCCTCAAATAAGATTTCACCGGATGTTGGCGGATATATGCCTGTAATCAGATTAATCGCTGTGGTTTTTCCAGCACCGTTTGGACCAATAATAGAAAAGATCAAGCCTTCCTCGACCTTGAAGGATAGCCGGGTGACCGCCTGAAGTCCCCCAAAATTTTTAGAAATGCTTTTTATTTCAAGGATGTAATTGGGACGACTCACAACAAACAATGCTCCCCAATCCCGTGCGCGGATCATTTAAAAGTTTTACGTCTAATCCGGGTTATTCAAAAAAAGTCGCGTTAAACAGCGGCTGTATCGTTATTTCTTTGATCAAAGACCCGCCGGCTTTTTCGCTCTGTCCGCGGCAGGGATCCATAATCGACGATCTCCACCTGACACCTTACCAGGATTTTGCGCCGGATCTCTGTTGCCACTTGTTCGGCCAATGGGTCATCATCTGCATTTTTCGCCCCTGCTTCCCGTTCCACCTTAATAAGCATCATATCCCGTCCGCTTTCACGCTGTTTGAGATATATCTGGAATTCACTGCCGATTCCGTCAAGGCGGCTCAAAACATGATCGATCTGGCTCGGATAGATATTGACAGCCTTGTAGATGAACATATCATCCGTACGGCCGAGGATCCGGTCATGCATGGGAAACGATGAACCGCAGGGACACGCCCCATCCATAATGCGGGTAACGTCATAGGTGCGGTAGCGAATCAACGGGCTGCCCTCTTTGCGTAAAGTCGTTACCACAAGCTCGCCCTGTTGGCCGGCGGAAACCGGCTTTAATGAAACCGGATCGAGAATTTCAAAAATAAAATGGTCGGCCCAGTAATGGATGCCATTGTGAAGATGGCAATCGAGCCCCGTTCCCGGGCCGTAAAGTTCCGTCAATCCATAAATATCAAAAACATGGTCCACCCCCATCAGTTCTTTTATGCGCGCTCTCATGGCATCACTGTGGCGTTCCGCCCCCAGGATAATCTTTTTGACCTTTATTTTGGACAAGAGGTCACGTTTATGAATCTCCTCTGCCATGAGCAATGCCATGGATGCAGTGGAACAGAAAACGGTCGTCTCCATATCCACCAACATTTCACAGTGCATATCCGCATTGGCCGGACGCAGGGCCACGGCCATGGCACCGAATCTTCCACAGCCGGCCTGAAATCCGACGCCGGCGGTCCACAAGCCGTATCCCACGGCGATTTGAACCCGGTCTTTGCGGGTTAAACCCGCTGTTTCATAACACCGGGCAAAAATATCGGCCCACACATCAACATCTTTTTGTGTGTAGCAGAGCACCTTTCGCTTCCCCGTCGTCCCCGAAGAGGCATGAATCCGAACGATGTCCTCAAATGGAACGGAACGCAAAGGAAAAGGGTACTCTTTCTGCAAATCATCTTTATCGGTAAGGGGCAGGTGTTGGATATCATCGAGAGAGCGGATATCTTCGGGTTTAATGCCTGCGTTGTCCAGTTTTTTACGGTAAAAGGGTGAATTGTTATACACGTGGCCCACGGTCCATTTAAGGCCTTCGAGCTGGATCTTTTTTAATTTGTCTTCAGTTAAATCTTTAGGGATAAAACTCATGATAAGCTCCTAATGTTACATCAACCTAAATTGAGCCTTTCAAATTCATTAAATCCTGTTTCGAGCGCCGTTATGGCATCGCCCAGCATTTTCTTTTTACCTGCCAGCTGCTTTTCCAGAACCGCTTTTAGATCCTCAAAGGAGCAGAACAAACGGTTTTCCAACGCCTTTGAAACAACGCCAACGGTAAAACCCAGCAGGATCAAGTTAACGGACTTCGGCTGATGAATACGCTGTGCCAGTCCATCCGCATCCACAGCAAACACCGGCGATTCAGAATCCTGAACAACAGCTTCTCGACGGTTCACGGCAGCCCAAGCATCGGGCTTCAGATAAAAACCGTGCTGGCTTAAACCGCCCGCTTTTAAAGCCAGCAGACCGTCCGCATTGGCGGGTCGTATCAAGGGGCTGGAGAAGTTACCCACTTTAAGATGTGATAAAACCGTTCCGCCCCGCTGGGCCATGCCGTGGGTTTCCGAGGTGAAAACTGAAAATCCCCTCATAATTGCCGCCTCTGCCAGAAGACGCGTGACAAAAAGGACGCCCTGGCCCCCCACGCCGCTGATAACAATCTGCTGTTTCATGGATCCGATCATATTTCCGATTTTTCTCAACTTGGTCTATTTATAAACTAACGTATTTTAATAAGGATAAAAGATCGATCCGATTTTACGATGATATCGAAACCCTATTTCGTGTTTTCGGAATGATCTTTCCCCTTTTCCTTGATAGAATTTTTTGGACAAACACAAATGCATACGCCGCACCCATTGCACAAGATGGGGTCGATATCTACCTGGTCCGCCGCTTCATTTAAAACCAGCGCCGGACATTCAAAATGATCGACGCAAAAGCCGCAGCCGTCGCATTCATCTGAAACTTCGACCTTGACCGGCTGATGCGCCGGTTTTTCTTTTCTGAGCCGGTCAATAAGACAGGGATGCCTCGAAATAACCACCGCCGGTCCGTGTTCTCTGCTGTATTTTACCGCATCTTTAAGCAGGGATATAAATTCGTTCAGGTTGTAAGGGTCTTCGACGCGGCAAAATTTAACGCCGCATCCTTCGACCAGTGCCTCAATCTCAACAGAATTGAGGGACTCTCCAACGGCCCCCATACCCACGGCCGGTGTCGGCTGGTTTCCGGTCATTGCTGTGGTTCGGTTGTCAAGAATTACGAGTACAAAAGAAACCTTCTGAACCACCGCATCGATAAGGGCCGGGACGCCGGCATGAAAAAACGTCGAATCCCCGATGGTCGCCACAATGTCCGGCGGTTTTTTTTCATTCTTGAACGCATGGTAAAAGCCCGCCGCCTGGCTGACAGCAGCCCCCATGCAAAGGACGGTGTCCACCGCGCCAAGGTTTAGCCCAAGGGTGTAGCATCCGATATCGCTGGGATATATCCCTTTTGGCGCCGCCTTTTTAATGGCAAAAAACGCCGCCCGGTGGGGGCAGCCTGCACAGAGTGTCGGGCGGACGCCGGGGTCCGACGCACCATCGATTTCCACGGGGTCCACACCGGCAAACTCGCTGATGATTTTTTCGACGGTCTCAGGGAGAAGTTCTCCGACCCTGGGGACCGAACGGGTCAGTTTCCCTTTGATGCGATGACGATCCGCCAGCTGCATCTCAATGATCCCGGTTGTCTCTTCGACCACCAGAATCTCATCATAGGTGTCGATCATGTGAGATACGAAATCTCCATGCAAAGGGAACGGCTGAAGTACCTGGTACATGGGGATGCGGTCCCATAGATTTAGATCTTTCATGATTTCTTTGGCATGGCCTGCTGCCACACCGGATACGATCACCGCTTTTGAAGCATCTGCCCCGACATTGAGCCTGACCGGTGCTGTTTTCGGGTAGCTGGCAATGGCGTCGAGCTTTTTCTCCAGCGCTTGATGCAGATGAAATCGAAATTTAGGTGTCGCCGCCCACCGGGCAGGGTCTTTTTGGAAATCTATTTCCCTTGGATGCCACTGGATATTTCCCGGTTGAATATCCTGTCTGGCATGACAGACTCTTGTGGTGGGACGCAGCATCACGGGTATCTCAAAAGTCTCGGAGAGTTCGAAGGCTGTGGCAACCATCTCTCTTGCCTGCATGGGGGAATCCGGGTCGAGCACCGGGATCTTTGCCATCATGGCCATGAGCCTGCTGTCCTGCTCGGTCTGAGAAGAATGGGGTCCCGGATCATCCGCGCTGATCACCACGAATCCACCGGTTACGCCAAGGTATGCCGCGCTCATCAGAGAATCGGATGCCACATTCAGTCCAACCTGTTTCATGCTGACGGCGGTGCGTAGTCCGGACATACTTCCTGCATAGGCAATTTCAAAAGCGACCTTCTCGTTAACCGCCCACTGGACGTGCCTCGGCATCGATTCTTCTTTTTGCAAAGCAGCAAATGAAGCGAGAATCTCGGAAGCCGGAGTCCCTGGATATGATGTTGCCATTGTGCAGCCGTTTTCCATCAGACCCAGCGCAATTGCCTCGTTCCCCAGCATTAATTTTCGTTTGATCACTTACTTCCTCTATAACGGGGCGGCCCTATTCCCGCCTCTGGTATGATTATATGGAACAAAAAAGCCAGTACTTTTTGAAGAAGTGCTGGCTTATAGTAAAAGAGCCATGAACCTCTTCAACGCCGACTGAAGAAGCCGCTCACGGCTCTGAAATTAATTAATCATGTGTTCAAAGGTGGTGAGCAAACTTCATAATCGGTGCCACCACCAGCACCACAGTTTAAATTTCATGATCGTCTCTTTGGCTATGAATTTAATGTTAAAATGGTTTAAAAGAATATCTCCAAGTATCTAAGTAAAATACATTTGTCAAGCGCTTTCCCTATTTTCTTCTCCGGCCGGTTCTCTGTAATCCAGACCCCACGAGCGGATGGCGGGAAAGACGCCATGGGCAAAACCGCCCTTTATCCCACCCGGCTGAGCAAGCCCGGATCAGGTATGTTGACGTTTAGAGACCTTTGAAAAATGTTCAATTTTGTTCAAGTCCAAGGAAGGCGAAAATTTTAACCACAGACATACATTATGTATTTCGAGGATTAAAATTTGAGTCAGACGCAGGAATTGGGCAAAAGGGGACGTTTTGCAAAAGTCTCGTTTAATATCCCACGTAATGAAACGGCTCGATCTCGGAAAGCTCCTGGGGAGTGAGGGTTTTAAAGCCCGATGCTTTTATCAGATCTTCAGCCCGCGCTGCGTCTGTAACATCCAAAACAAAGACTGCATGTTTTCGGCTTTCTATGACAAACCCATAGCCATTTTCAATGTTGACATCTTCCGTGCAAAGGACCTGTAATAGATCATCAAGTCCACCCGGACGGTCATCGATCAGCACCGTAATAATTTCTTTGAGCTCCACCTCAATGCCTTCTTTACGGAGGGCCTTTTCGCCCTGCTTGGGGTTGTCTACAATCAGATTGATAAACCCCGAATCGCCAAAAGACGATATGGTGGCCGACCGAATATTGATCTTTTTCCGGGCAAGAATCGACGTAACTTGAGCCAGGATGCAGGGTTTGTTTTCCGCCGGTATTGTAAGTTGATAGGCTTTCATGGTTTTTTGTTTAAAATTTTCCCATCCAAAGGCCATGACGAGTTGTATTATGTCTCAAATAAAGTATTTTATCCCGGATAATATAGAAAAACAACCGAAGCCTGTCAATATAATTCGAATACAGAATCCACCGGGTTTCGCACTTGGGAATCTTCTGACAGCCCGGTTTCCAAGCCTTACTCGACGTGCCGGTGCAGGCTCAAAATTCTCCGGTTGGCCCGGTAGCTGCCGCCGAAACGGTTTGCGCCGTCGGCCTTCATTCTTTCGGCGTGTGTGTCCAAATAGGCTTGCAGATCGGACATGGATTGAACGTGGTAATGGATGGACCAGCACACCGTCTGTGGGTCATCCTCGTTTGCCCGCGTGTACCAATCGATGCTTTCGAAGCCTACAAAGCCCAGCATCTCCTGAATATGCGCTTCCAACCACGCAGTGTACTCTTTCTCTATTTTCTTGTCGACATCATGATTAACTTCGTAAATGATCATGGCAGCACCTCAATTTGTGGGCAAGGAACCTCGGCAGGGTCGGCGGTCATCCTTGAAATTGTGAGACCTGTGCAAAACACCCCTTTTTTCCCAATTTCTGCGTCAGTATAAAACGGGACCCGAAATGCATTTCATTTGCATCGGATTGTAAGGTCGAAAAACCCGTCTTCGGATCCCGGCTCTGCGGACCGGCCGCAAACCGGCAGATGCAATACACACACATGAATATAAAAGTCAATCAGATTGTGGCACAAGGTTTGGAAAATGCGTTTAAGCCTGCACGAAATCCCCGAAGGCCCGCTTGAGTTTCGAGGCTATCGGACCCGGTTTGCCGTCACCGACGATCCAGTCATCGACCCGGACGACCGCTGCAATTTCAGACGTCGTACCCAGGACCATCAGTTCACTCGCCCTTTTCAACGTCCGTTCAAGAATCGGAGATTCCTTGACAGGGATACCCAAAGTAACGCAAAGGTCCAGCACAACGCGCCGGGTGATTCCGGCAAGGATGTAATTGTTGGCAGGATGTGTTACGAGCTGACCATCAAACACGGCACAGAAAGAAGTATGTGATCCTTCGGTAATGACGCCGTCCCGAACAAAAACAGCTTCGGACGCCCCCCGTTCCTTGGCCTGCTGGCAGGCCAGCACGTTCGGCAACAGCCCCACCGACTTGATATCGCATCGTCCCCACCGGAGGTCAGGGACGAGAATGATGGCAATCCCCGTCTCCCATTCCCCAGGGGAAGGCTGGAGCACAGACGCAGATACATACACCGTCGGAGAAGTCTCTGGATCCGGGAATGGGTGCTTGCGCGGTGCTACGCCCCGGGTAATCTGAATGTAGAGCGTCGCATCTTCATTTTCAAGATTGTTGCGATGTATCACCTGATCTACGACGGTTTTGAGATGGGCAAGGGAAACAGGCGCCATGTGGAGTTCTCTCAAGCTGTGCGATAGACGCGATAGATGATCATCGACATTGAAGAGCCGGCCCCCATATGAGCGGATCACTTCGTATACACCATCGGCAAACAGAAATCCGCGATCGTCCGGTGATATCTTTACATCTTCTTTAGAAACGTACTGGCCGTTGAAATATGCTATCATTTTATTTCCAGGATAAATTTCTTATGAATGGGTCTCCCCTGCATGACCCGGACAAAGTTACGCGCCGTCCTGTGCCGGCAGATGGACCCCGATGCTGGTTTCCGACCCCATTCGGTTGCAGGACCCTGACCCTCCGACTAAAATGCGCTGCCGGCATCTTATTTGAACCGGTCATCCGACCTTTTTTCAGAGACCTGCTGCTTTGATTTCTCCAGCCAGCCCGTCCTCACAATGCCGGAGGGATGGTCAAATTCCGGAGCATACGGCTTGATGTCAAGAAGCGGCGTTCCATTGAGTACGTCAATTCCTTCAATGTGCAATTTTGTATCATCAACCCCCACCAGCCGGACCACGGACAGTCCGATGGGATTCGGCCGATTCGGCGCACGCGTGGCGAACACCCCCCGTGGCACAGAATCCATAAATGGTGTCACCAGAAGGCTGCAGCTGTTTGAATGGTGAAATACATACAGCAAAATAATGTGAGAAAATCCACGGAGGTCCTGTACCCCGGCAGCATACTCCGGAAGAAGCTCAACGGTGCCGGATATCCCCTGTGCGCCGGCCGGCTGGATGGGCATGCCCTGTCTGTCCATAAAAGGTGTATGGATGGTGCCAATGGATTTGAATTCGATCATGATCTTTCCTTTTCAGTCCTGTTTTCTCCGTTTTAACCAAGCATTGCAGCGTGTTGCTGCATTTTCAAGAAGATTGCCATAAAAAAACAACGAACCATTTAAAACATGTCTTCACAAGCAATCCTTTGGGTCGATTCCAACGGGTTTTGACCCGCGGCACTTGCCAAGTGAAGACATCGGGTTCAAACCCAAACAGTGAAATCATTTTGACAGCGGCAAAATCCCTGCATCCCTGTTGAAACGGGATTTGCGCTTCACATATTTGATAAAAAGGTCCCAAGCCCGATAAAATTCAAAAAAGAATGCTTCTTTCACGGCCGTTGATCGGAGCTGGTCAGACGTATTTTTTCGAAATCGTCAATCCACTTTTGGACCCGCGCGGTGCCGTACGCCTTTTTCCATGTGGCCACGATGTCGTCCACGGGGATGTCTGCGTAAACTCCGTTATACTCCAGATATTCCATAAACTGTTTTTTATCCTGACTGTATTCATGGAAAATGGCATCTTCACGGCCATTGAAGTCTAAGGGGGCCACATGATTTTTTTTGCACAATTCGACGTTGAATGTCGGGGTTGCCTTGACCCATTTGCCGGCCAGATAAAATTCTGTAAATCCGTGGTAGACAAACCGGTCGGAGCCGATGTACTCAAGAAGCTTGGGGGTGGCCAGGTGATTTCGGACCGTGGCGAATCCGACTCTCGACGGAATATTGCACGCCCTTCCCAAGGCGCAGAGGAGTCCGGCCTTGCTGATGCAAAATCCCCGGCCGCTTTTAATGATATTGCTGGCACGATAATGCTCTGGAAGATAGAACGGGTAATAGGGATCGTACCAGATATCGTCCCGCACCACGTAATAGAGTTTTACAGCTTTATCCACAGGGTCGTCCCCTGCATCTTTTACGGTTTCATTGGCATATTCCACAACCGTTGCATGATCACTGTCGAGGATTGCCGTGGCCGAAAGATATTTTTCATCCATTGGGTCCATTCTGTCACTCCATTTATACCATCGCTTCGCGAAAAAAAACGCCTATACGGTCGATTTAACCCGATCCGGGATGACTCTTTTGTTGGTTAGATAAACCCCCGAGCAGACCAGTACGGTGCCGATGAGCAGACTCAGGGTAATCGGTTCGTTTAAAATAAAAAACGCCAGCACAACCGCACAGATGGGAACGAAATTAATAAAGAGGCTTGCCCGCATGGCCCCGATTTCCTTGATCCCTTCGTAATACCAGACAAATCCGATGACGGTTCCGAAAAACCCGAGGTAAAAAATACTCAACCAGGCCATGTTGGTATAACTGCTGTAATCGTTGAACATCCCTTCGAAAAACGCGGGGAAAAATAACAATACGGTGCCGATCACCGAAGAATAGGTTACCGAAGCCAGGGGACTCAGACCGTTCATGACGGCTTTGCCGATCAAAGAATACGCCACCCAGCTTAACACACAGCAAAAGATAAAAATTTCTCCCCGACCGATGCCGCCGTTTACAATCTCGCTCAGGCTCCCCTTTGAGATGACGATCACTGCACCGATCACCGATATTATAATGCCGACGCCTTTGATCAGGTTCAGTTTTTCTTTAAAAAAATATGCGGAAAAAAGTGTAATGAATATGGGATTGCCGGCAATAATAATGGCCGCCCGGCCGGCATTGATGAGCTTGAGTCCTTTAAAAAAAAAGACATTGTATGAAAATACACCGGTCATGCCCAGAAGGAAAACTGGAATCATTTGCCGCTTCCCCGGCAAGGGGAGCTTCCCCTCGATCCTGTATGTAAAGAGTACCAGGAAAATCGAGGCGATCAAGAACCTGAAAAAGGCCGCTGAAAACGGGCCCACATCTACGGCAACCACGCGTCCGGCAATAAACGTACCCCCCCATAACAGTGCGGTTAATAGGAGTTTTATATAAATCAGCATTTAAAAATATTCACTTATAATTAATTACTCGGAATCCGGATTTGAAAAATCAAGACCCAGCACCGCATCGATTTGTTCTCCCACAGGGTTCATCGATATGGGCTGCAGCCTTTCCACCTGTTGTTTTATTTCAGAAAACGTTTTGCCCACAATTCTTCCGGATCCCGCAAACAAACGAACGCATGCCTGAAAGACAAAGAAACTTAAAAACAGTACGATGGTGATGGTCAGAAATGCGTGCAGAAAAAAATCGGAAGACAGATAATCCCCGGCAAAGTAATCCCGTGCGGTGGTCCAGCCCACATGACCGAGTATGGCGATGACCGGCAGGTTGAAAACCACCTGAAATATAAATCCGCTAAGGGTCTTGGAAGCCTTTTCCAGGGCATTGTCCAGGCAACGGTTCCAGAGGACGGTCAGGTCCCCGTCCAATCTGTTGTTGTCGGGAAGAACATTTTTTATATTACGCGCCGATGGGTTGAAGCGGGCTTTAACCAGGGATTCGGCAACATCCGGCCATTCCTGCAAAATGGTCATCCTGTAACTGCGCATGGCGGCATCCACGCCATCGCTTTTGCCGGTCTCGGCCACCGCCGCCCGGGATTCTTTAAAATGCCGCAAAGAAGAAACCATTCCCGTCAGCTGACGAATCGGATTTCCGAATCTCAACATGGCCACAATACCGGTGCCAAAAATCAGAATACGCGCCCATAGGGCGATGATCCATCCCAACGGTCCCAGCCAACGTTGTGCAAGTTTCTGATACAACAGAACATTAATGCCGAAAAACTGACCGGCGTTGTTGTTTTTGATTGCAAAAAGCGCATCGGCCAATGCCTTTTTTTCGGCGGACCGAATGCGCGTTTTTGCGTCTTCCAGCCCCTTGGCATCTTTTTCGACTTCTGTTTTCGTTTCTTGAAAAACATAATCCCGCAAACTTCGGGCATTTTCGATCCGCCGGTCCACCACGTATCCAGGGCGATTGAAGGTACCGAAAACCATCTGCTGCAGGTCCTTAAATTGATCGAAGTCGTGCTTCGGACGCACCTCGGGGTCCCACTCGGGATGGGTCAAGTGCCGGCGGGCGGAAATGCACAAGACGGTTTGAACCGGTCTTTCCCAGGCGTCATGGATGAACGTTCTGAACTCCGGTACGATTTTTTCTTTGAGTTCGCCTTCATCCTGACGGTCGCACTTGTTGATCACCACCACCAGAGAATCCCCGCCAAACAGGCGGACATAAGATGCCAGAAAATCTATGTGATCCCTTCTTTTGGGATTTTCAGAATCGAAAACACAGATGAGTATGTCTGAAAGCGCGATGGCTTTTTGCACCACCGGGATGTGGGTATCCTGTTCACTGCTGTCCGTATCCGGTGTGTCGATGAGCAATACATGCTCCAGCGTTTTTGCGGCTCGACTCGATCGAAACACGACCTTCTCCATGCCGAGTTGTTCACTCAATGGGTCGGCGTCTTTCTTTGCCTGGCTCAAAACAACCAGGTTCCGGGTGGTGGGCCGATGATGTCCCGTTTTGGACAGACCGTCGACTTCAGCCAGCGCATTGAGCAGCGTCGACTTGCCGGATCCGCACGGACCGATGAGGGTCACAATGAGCTTGCGCTCGAACCGTTGTTCGAGATCGCCCATCATACGGAGGACTTCGCTGCACTGCTTTTTCAGCCCTGCCGCCGGCTGCCATAGGGGCGCCAGGTCAATGGCTTGGTGAAGCATGTGAACGTCATTTTTGAGGCCCTCGATCCTGCCCAGGGCCTTGATTGATTCTGTTTTTTGGTTTGAAATCATCAGGATACCATCACTTTTTTGCACGTATCGATGCGGGTTTCGATCCCATGGATCAGCGGGTTTGAGGCGTCCAGCGTATCTGTTGCAGCCCGTATGATTCCGCCGGTGACTTCCTGTTCGAAAAGATCCTGTACCGCCTTGAGCTTGTCGTTCAACCACGTTTGCACAATGGGGCCGAGCATCTCTTCAAGTTGGTTCTGATCGGCTTTTTTAAGCCCCGTGGTAGCGGGTATCGCAACCAGTGCATACAGATCATGCAGTCCGAACAGGCCGGTCAACTTGACCTTGATTCCCACGGCCCCCACGGGATCTCCGGTTGAAATAATATACGTAACCGCCGCGGTGGCCGGAACGACATTCAAAAATGCAGCGAACATCTGGCGGATCTTGGTCCACATGCCCATTTTACTTCGGTAACCGTTGGCCAGATCTTTCAGGATCATTTCGATTCCGTGGGACAGCTCCACGATGACATCCCGGCGTGAAAGAATCGACTCGAGCACCGATTTCCAATCCATGCTCCGCAATTTTTCCTGTTCCTGAAACACGACCGGATGGGCGGAAACAGAGAAGGTCAGGGTCCCTTTTTCTTCGCCGGGCTCTGTATACGGTCTTTCGGTGTCTTTGAGGACCTCGCCGGCCCTGATCTGCTCGAGGGTTTTAAGCATTCGCCGGGTAACGGGATCCTTCAGGGGCGCGTCGACGGATATGTCTGAATGGACCGCCGCGGAATGGATGCTGTTTACGGCTTTGAGAAGATCTTCTTCCACCCGATCGACAAAATCAGCAGACGGAGACTGTTTTTCGGTATCGGAAAAAATCTGTTTGACCTTTTTTGCCGTGCCCACCAGTACTTTAAAGGGGCGTTCGACAAGGCTGCCCGTTTTGCGCATGGCCTTGACATAGGGGGGGTCCGTTTCCATCCATATCTCAACAAACCGTTTCATCACCCGATCCATGGGAAAATGCTGCAGCGCTTCTTGAACACAATGACTCTGTGCGGTCTGCAGCGTATCGAGATAAAGGCGCAGTTCATGGTTGGAGATTTTTGCATATTCAAGTATTTCATCGGCCTGGATCAGCACATCCTTCAAAATAGAGGACAGCAATTCGAGCCTAATGGTGCCGGAATCGACGGCCGTAAGGGCCTCCATAAACGACGGATCTTTTTCATTGATGGACCGCAACGTCATGAATTTTTGCCCGGCCGCCACGGCATTATCCTCATCCGTTCGATAAATACCCTGGACATAATGAGAAGCGTCGCTGCCGTATAAGTTGGCGGCAACGGTCATTGCGTGCCCTCGAACCTCTTCGTCCGAAAAGCTGGGATAAACGCGATAAACCAAAAAGCATTTCCGAATGCCGATGCCGGTGAGCATCTGGGCGATGAAATCGGTGTTCTCGCGATTGTTGTAGTTGGAATTGGTAAAAATATATATCAGGATATCGGATGCTTCCAGGGCTTGCCGGGTAACATCCCGGTTGATGTATACGCCTTTGGCACCGGTATCGAAGTCCGGTGTGTCCATGAGGACCAGATTCCTGGGAACCCCGTCGTTTAATACATAGAGGGGAGGACCCGACAGGGTGAGGTCCTGCGGGTTTTCAAGACGGGCGGGCCGATGCCCGAAGGGTTCAAACAGGGCGGGAAGAATATCCGGCCGGTGGAGGATGTCTCCGTGGGCGGACACGAGAACGCGGCGATTGAGCCCCGCACTACCGCCCACCGGTGAAAGCCGGTCACCCACAATGGAGTTGAACAGCGTCGACTTTCCCGAAGAGCCGCCGCCGCAGATGGTGGCCATTATGGGAAAATCGGGCGAGAGCCGGACAAGGAGCTTATGGTCGAGAATATGGGCCCATGTGTCCGTCTCCTTGCCGCGGTGGAGTCCCAGCAAGTCCACGATCCTTAGAATATCGTCCCTCAATTTTCTCAGAGCGTCATTCAGGTTATGTGTATAAAGGTTTTTCATAACAGCCGTTACACTGATAACACATTTTTTCCCCCAAAGAAATGCTCTAGTAATAGCATTCCTTTGCGATGCGATATAACGCCTCTCCGAACCTTTTTTCCTCGGGATGCCTTCGGACGGTTTTGCTGCTAAAAAGAAAATTTTTCCATACAATCAAGTTAAATTAAGCAGTCTGGGATTTTTTATTATAACACCTCTCCATGAGCGGAATGAATGATCTTTTTTTAAAGCGTGTACTGTTTGAGTGTGTTAGGGATCGTTGGAAAGAACAGACGAATGCCCCAAAATTTTCATTGAAAGAAATTATATTGTCGGAAAACCAACCGATTTTTTTATTGTATTGATATCTGTTCTTTCTTTACGAGTCCTTATACACGAGTTTACACGGTTTAAAAAAAGATTATTCATGGAGCGATTTAAC
>JAAXQD010000145.1 GCA_012974475.1 Desulfobacterales bacterium | reverse complement strand
CGGTAACCTTTGTTCAGGCTGCCATGAAGCGGCCTGAAATCGGTGGTATATTTACAACGTTTCGAGCAACCGTTCCCCAGCGATACATGGAAATCGATAGGGATAAAGTCCTCAAAGCGGGGATTTCTCTAAATGATATATATACCACCGTCGGCGCCTTTCTGGGCGGTTCCTATGTAAATGATTTCAACAGATTCGGAAGGCTTTACAGAGCCTATATTCAGGCGGAACCCAAGTACAGGCAAAATGAAGACCAGATAAATCTTTTTTTCGTTAAAAATAAAGAAAACAAAAACGTTCCTTTAGCGGCATTTGTCGACATCAAAGAAATCGTCGGGCCGGATTATACCAATCGATTTAATTTGTACAGAGCCATAGAGCTCAGTGGTGGGCCGGCCCCCGGATATACGTCGGCCCAGGCCCTTGATGCCCTTGAAGAATTGGCTGCAGAAGTTCTTCCGGGGGATATGGGCTTTGAGTGGAGCAACATGTCGTTTCAGGAAAAGAAGGCTTCCGGAACGGGTTCCATTGTTTTCGCGTTTTCATTGTTGTTCGTATTTCTTATCCTCGCCGCTCAATATGAAAGCTGGTCCTTGCCTTTTAGTATCCTGTTGGGAACCCCCTTTGCGATTTTTGGTGCATTTGTCGCATTGTTTATTGCCCGGCAGTTCAGCCAAAGCTATGAACTCAATGTTTTTGCACAGATTGCATTGGTGATGCTCATCGCCATGGCAGCCAAAAATGCCATTCTGATCGTTGAGTTTGCCAAGCTGGAATTTGACAAAGGCCTTTCTTTGTTCGATGCGGCCGTAAAAGCCGCGGAGCTGCGTTTCAGACCCATATTGATGACGGCCTTTTCTTTTATTTTGGGTGTCTTGCCGTTGGTTGTTGCTTCCGGTGCCGGAGCTGAGGCAAGAGTCGTTATGGGCATGGCATTGATAGGCGGAATGTCTATCGCGACACTGTTTGGGGTTTTCTTTTATCCCATGCTGTTTGTTTTCATCGGCAAAATTGCCAAATATGAGCAGAAACGAGATCTTCAATTGGGACCTGAACCAAAAGAATCATGATGGTTGTTGAAATGAAAAAATTGGCTCAAATCGTTACATTGATGATTATTGTATCTTTTACAGGTTGTGCAATGGGTCCTGATTTTAAAAAACCTGTTGTGGAAACACCGAATACTTTAAGATTTTCCGATTCAGAATCCAAAGAAGTGGTTAACTTGAAATGGTGGGAATTGTTTGATGATCCTATTCTATATTCATTGGTTGTTACGGCCTTGACGGATAATAAAGATGCAATGATTGCTGCCAGCCGTATCGAAGAAGCCCGTGCGGCTCTTGGATTTACCAAGGCGGATCAATACCCTCGATTGGATTTAGAAGCTGGCGCAAGGGTAGGGAACTTTACTGGTGTGTCACGATCGTCAACAACAGACAAATCTGCCTATATCGCACCGGTATTGAGCTGGGAGATTGATTTCTGGGGCAAATACCGCAGATCCACCGAAGCAGCGATATCAGAATTGATGGCTTCCGAGTATTCTTTGAGAACGGTTCAAATCAGTTTGATTTCCGAAGTTGTGAGCACTTATTTCTTGTTGTTGGATTATCATCAGAGATTGGAAATATCCGAACAGACCCTTGTTTCACGGCTGAATAGTCTTGATATTATTCAAAAGCGTTTTGACAAAGGAATTATTCCCGAAATTGACTTGAACCAGGCACAAATTCAAAAAGAAATTGCCGCCGGGGCCATTCCGTTATTCCAGCGATTGATTGCCAATACCGAAAATGCGCTGAGTATTTTGATGGGAAAATTCCCTGGAGAAATAAAAACAGGGCGTGATCTGAACCAACAAATTGTTCCTCCGGATATACCCAGCGGATTACCTTCGGATATTCTCGAACGAAGGCCTGATATTGCTGAAGCCATGTACTTGCTGGAAGCGCAAACAGCAAGGATTGGTGTTGCCCAAGCACTGAGGTTTCCATCCATTACCCTGACAGGTCTTTTCGGGGTGGCCAGCGCCGAATTGTCATCCATATCCACGGATGGAGACATCTGGTCGGTGGGGGGTGGCCTATTCGGGCCTCTTTTTGATTTTAAAAAGAGCCTCTCGAGGGTTGAAATTGAGAAAGAAAGGACCAAGCAGGCACTGTATCGATACGAAAACAGTGTGCTGTTTGCTTTTCGAGAAGTCTCGGACGCTTTGAATGAAATTCAAACCTACAAAATTCAGATCTCTTCGGTGGAGAGAAAATTAAAGGCGGCGAAAAATGCTGCAGCCCTGTCAAAAATGAGATATGACAAAGGCGTAACCAGCTATCTTGAAGTTTTGGAGACTGAACGAACGTTGTTTGATGTCGGGTTGGAGCTTTCCGAATTAAAACAACAATTCTATAATTCCTATGTAAGATTATATAAAGCCCTTGGCGGGGGATGGCTGACAAAAGCGGAACTGGAAGCGGAAGCCCAAAAGAAATAAGACCCATCGTTACGAACTCAGGTTCTGCATCCTTTGTTCCATCATACCCATTGTGGCCTGCCCGCTCGTGCCCTGCAATGGCAGGCTTGGCTGAACGAACTTGTTAGAGAGAGGGGGATATGCTTTTTAGAAGAGGACTGCTCGTGGTTTTACTCATTTGGTTATCTCCGGCGGCGACCCTCGATGCTCAGCCGTATTCAGAACCCTTCGGCGCTTCATCCATCCTGCTCCGTTCAAATCCTAGTATGGAGAACAATCATCGCCACCCCCTCGATACGTTTATTGCCGGCGGCGGCGACCGTGACCAACAGATAAGGGGAGTCATCGCCCAAACGGCACAGCTTGACGACGAACAAATTAAACAAACCCGGGAGACTATGACCGGAATAAGAGAACGGCTCGAAGCGCGAATACAGGCATTGGAGGCGGAATGGGCGGCCATAAAGAAAGAAGAGGAAGAGATTGCCAGAATCGGTCGTGGCGGAACGTTGCGGGGGAGCAAAACCAAAAAGTTCATGAAAAGGACGGATGACTTTAATCAACGTGTGATGAGATACAATGCGGAAAAGGAGAAATTGCGTGAAGATATTGAAGCGTATGAAACCGTGATGAAAAACGCGTCCATTGCCCCCCTGGATACAGATTCGGAAGATCAGGCGGCGAAAGCAGTGCAAACAAAGACGTATCTCGAGAAAAAGAGAGAAGATCTGGCCGAGGAATACCGTGCCCTGAAACAAGAAAAACAACAGATCGGCCAGTCAACGCAGACGGACGCTGCAACCGACAATGTCTCGACGGTCAACCAACGGGCCTCTCAGTGGAATGAAAAAATGAAAGAATTTGCAAAAAAGAGAAAAATATTCAACGAGGCGGTCCAGGCTTTCAATGAAACAACCGGACAAGACGTCCAACTCCTGCCCGAACCGTAATTCTGTGGCCCACCCCCTCGATTTTCCATAAAATCCTCTGTTCAATTTCGATCTCCCATCCGCTTGAATGTGATTTAATCATGCTTATTTTGTAAAAATACGAATTGGCTCGGCCGGGTTCCGTTTGTGGTTTGAAGCCTGCCCGGCATTCCCCTGGGGCGCAGCCGGAGGTGCAACGGGGTGAGTCACTTTGGGCAACAGCCCAGGGAATTATGAGACCATGAAACGCAGAACTTTTATACAAAAAATGTTTTTCAATGCACAAGCGATGCTGCTGATGGGCTTTGTCGACCCTCGGGTATTGTTGGCGGCTTTTGGGGAAATGGACGGTGAAGCACTGCATTACCGGGCCTTGAACGGCCGAAGCCTGAGGGACATGGCCTTGGGAAAGGAACATCACGGCCGTGATGCCTTCATCAATCCAATCGGCGCTTCCCGGAAGGGAAGATTTTTTCAGCTTTTGAAATGGAAACTCAGCCAAAACAGTTTTCGCCCTTTTCTCAAAGATCAGCCCACCCGACCGATTGCCATCGACTGGGAACCGGTCCGGGCGCACCGAGGGGTATCCATCACTTTTCTGAAACATGCCAGCGTCTTGATCAAGGACGTGGACAGGTATCTTCTTGTGGATCCCGTGTTTTCGGATATATACTGGTTTATCGAGGATTTTTCGCCGCTTGCATTTAACTCCCGCCAGATCCCGGTACCGGATCATGTTCTGATCACCCACGGGCACTATGACCACCTGGACAAGCCCTCATTGGCGACTCTGGAGAAAAATACCCATGTGATCAGTCCTCTGGGGTATGACAGTGTGTTCAAAGATTTGGGCATGGTGAATCGGACCCGGATGGACTGGTACGATATATTTCGCGACGGCGATCGAGGCATAACATTTTTGCCCAGCAATCACTGGACCATGCGAAACCCGGTGCGAGGTCCCAACCGCTCCCTATGGGGCGGATACATCATCGAAACTGCCGCCGGCCGCACCATTTACGTCACCGGCGATTCTGGATATTTTGACGGATTTGCAGAGATCGGTGGGGATTTTGACATCGATCTTGCCATTATCAATCTTGGCGCCTATGAACCCCGTTGGTTCATGGCTTCCAGCCATATGAACCCCCGGGAAACTGTTCAAGCGTTTAAAGAACTAAATGCCCGAAAGTTGATGATCGTTCACTGGGGGACCTTTCGTCTGGGTGACGAGCCGGTGCATTTTCCGCCTGTGGATATTAAAAAGGAATTAAAGAAAGAAGGTCTGCTGGACCGTCTTGTCGACATCCGGCATGGCGAGACTTTTTTTGTGAGCTGAGGAATATAAGGCCACACGCCAATGACTTTCGCAACGGTAGATCAGAAGGTTCAAAAAAAATTATGGAGAAGCATTATGGGATCGAGAGAAATCAACGAGATCGTCGTTACAGACATAAGAATGTCGTTTTCGTCAATGGTTGTTTTTATGGTGAAATGGGCCATTGCCACTATTCCGGCACTGATCATCTTAACGGTCGTCGGATCGATACTGTTGGGAATTTTAAGGATAATCTTTGGCGAGTTCCACCATGGGATGCGGTTTTAAAACCCTAATTGACCCTCCCATTGTCTGGTCTGTGCCTGTTAAAGCGGAAGGATATGAAATGGGCGTTCAATGGAGGGACAACAGATAAGACCTGAGATTTGCTCTTTTGCCCTCCAGACCGATCTTCCTTCGTATATTCTTTTTGTGGGTGTCGACTGTTCTTGGGGATATATTCATGATTTTTGCTATTTTTTTGCTGGTGTTGCCATGCTTTGTCATATTCGCCACCTGTATTTCTGTGGGGGTCAGGTTTAAATATTCCAGCGACAATTTTCGGGTAAACGGGGAGATGATTTCGTTTAGATTCGATTCAATAATAGTCAAAAATGTTTGTTGTTGACCGTCCAATTGAGTTTCTCTGAATTTATCGACAAATGGCATAACCAGTTCTTTGACGTTGGTGAGCACATTATCTTCTATTTCTATCTTATCCTCTTCCCTTTTCTTTAACAAAACTTTCATTGCAGTATTCATTTCTTCAAGACTTTTGGTCTTGATTTCCAGATCTTTGGTTCTTTCCTTCACCCGGAGTTCAAGCTCCTGGTGTGCTTCCTGCAGCGCTTTCTCCGCCTTTTTTTTGTAAAGGGCAACTTCGACGCAAGCCTTGAGTTCACGGTCTTGAAACGGTTTGACAATATAGCCATAAGGTTTGGCTTGCTTGGCCCTTTCTATGATTTTATCTTCTGAAAAGGCCGTTAGAAAGATTACCGGAATGTCCAGTTCTGTTTTAACCGATTTTGCTACAGCGACACCATCCATTTCTCCAGGGATCATAATATCCATAAGGACCAGATCGGGCCGGAGACGCCGGGCTTGTTCCATAGCCTCTTCACCGGAATAAGATATGCCGACGACATGGTACCCCATAGCCGTCAGTCGTTCTTGAAGCCGTATGGCGATGACAGCTTCGTCTTCTACAACCATTATTTTATTCATGTTTTTCCCCATCATTCGACCGTTTGAACTGTATGGAAATCTCAGTTCCGCTATCATTCTTGACACGCATCTCACCCTTCAGTTGACCGGAAACCAAATGCCTGGCCATTTTTAACCCAAGACCGGTCTGGCTGTGAATATCCAGCCCCTCAGGGATTCCATCACCATCATCTATGACTTGAATAAGAACTGTGGTAGGATCCGGTGTGGAAATGGAGATCCGAACCGTTCCCTGTTTTTTTTCTCTGAAAGCATGTTTAAAGACATTTGAAATGAGTTCATTCAACACCAGAGCACAGGGAATCGCCTGGCTTACAGAAAGATACACTTTGGAAGGCGTTAGGATCAAGTCAATTTTTTTCCCACTTCCATAAACACACAGGAGATGGTGTGACAGTTCACTTATGTGTCTATCCATGTCGATCCGATCAAATCTATCGGTTTGATAAAGCTGGGAATGGATCAGGGACATGGAATGAATCCTGGACCGTGCATTAAGCAAAAGATTTTGTGTCTCCTGACTGTCCGTACGCATGCTGCTCATATCCAGGAGGCTGGATATAATTTCGAAATTATTTTTTACGCGATGGTGTATTTCGCGTAAAAGTATTTCTTTTTCTCTGAGGGATGTTTTTATTTGCTCTTCTGCGTGCTTTCGTTCCGTTATGTCCCTGACTGCACCGATAAGAACCTCTCTTCCCTGGTACTCGAAAATACTGGCAGAAATTTCTGTGGGGAAAACGGTGCCATCTTTTTTTTTATGATATCTTATGGGAATATTTATCTCATGGTTTTGTACGGATTTTTGGGTCTTATGGGGCTCTGCCGAAAAATCTGTGTTTTTCATGCACAGTATTTCTTCCTTCCTGAATCCATAAAGATTGATAAACGCTTTATTGACATCTAAGATATCCCCGGTCTCTATATCCATTAACGCCAGTGCATCCGATTCCATGTCGAATAACGTTCGATATTTTTCCTCACTCTCCCGGAGCGCCGCTTGGGCTTGCTTTCGCTCCTCGATTTCTATCTTGAGTTTGGCGTAAGAATCGTTAAGCCTTTCGGCCAATTTATTAAAACTTCCTGTCAAAATAGCGATCTCATCCCGGCCTTTCGTCTCGATGGCTCCGATCATCGCATCGTCGCCCTGCTTTTCAGTGTGTAAAAAATGATGGGTAATTATACTTAAACGATCTGTGATGATGAATTTGAAAATAAATACCAGGGATGCACAAAACAATAAAATTAAAATCCCCAAAAATCCAATATTTCTGACTTTCTCCTGCCATAATCGTTGGTTGACTTTATCGCTGGGGATGGCAATGGTATCCAGACCGACCACTTCTCCCAGGGGAAGATAAAACGATGCATCGGGACCGTACCTTTCTATCAGTTCGTATGGCGCATTTGCAGGATCACCATGGCAGCGAAGACAGGGTTTTTCCATTCGCATTGCGCTGAACTGTGCAAGGTATGGTTTGCCGCCTATGTTAATCTCACCGGTCCAAACCTCGTCCAGAGGATTATCGTTGAAATATTTGATCATATTAAGTTCCTCAGGACCTGCCTGGTTCGCGGGATTTCTCGGGTTGCCGGACGAAAATTTGATGATGTAATCCGGGAAATTTTCGCGGACCTTTTCAAATATGTTCCGGGCGACAAAGCTGGTGGACATGGTTTCCGGAATGAACGTTTCTTTAGAGATCAGATTGAACATCAGCGGACGAACCTTTTCAGCCACATATTCACGGATGGCAAGATCAAAATTCAGCGCCAGGCTCAGTTGCTGTTTTGCTAAATCCTCAACATTCGAAGTGGTCACGTTATAGGTGCTTTGAAGCAATATGGACGAGAATATTATGACAATTGTTCCAATAAAGAGTATCAATTTTGATTTTATACTTTTCATGTGTCACCTTAAGTTTAAAATTAAAATTGGTTCTTCTCACAATTTTTTACGAGAACCCCGGGCCAAAGATGTTTATACGTGATTTACAATTTAACCTCAGGGGTTCCATGAGAAGGGTCTCACAC
>JAAXQD010000003.1 GCA_012974475.1 Desulfobacterales bacterium | reverse complement strand
ATTTTTATGTTTATTTGAAACAAAAATTGAGATTCAAAAACCGATAACGACCGGTAAGTAACGGATAACGCCGTATCGAGGTATATTCGCCATTGTTTGTATTATAGTCGTTTCAAACATGAAGACCTTACATAAAAACCGGACAAAATGTTTTGCCAAAAGATTCGGATCATTCATGATCCTTTTTCCATGGGCGTATTTGAGAAAAAACCCGACCACATCATCACGAAAATCTTCTGAAAACCATTTAAATATGCTGCTCATATAAAGCGTTCTTCCTTCTATACGGTTGTGCCGGGAATCATTGATAAATGTCCGCGTCATTTCATCCAGTTGCTGATCTAGGGTGCCCCCTCGATAGGGTTCAGGTCGCAGCGGGGGACACCCCTTGAATGCACAATTTACAGCAAAATGAACCGTGGATCTTTGAATCCGGGGCGAAGAATATCATGCTCGATATGATCTAACGTGAGGATATCCCCATCAATTCGGGCAAACCGTTTTTCCCACGGAGTTTTAAAGATACTGCCCAGGTCCTTTATGGATTTAATTCCAGGATAACCGGTGAGGACCAATTTGATGGTCCACGCATTGTAAGCGTTGATGTAATAGGCAAACTGTTCATCGCGGGAAAGCTTTTTTGTGTCGGTTACCTCAAGAACCTTGAGATATCGATCAAGCTTGGCCGCCTCATTTTTAAAACCCTGGTAGTCTACCGTACCGTTTTCAACGTATTTTTCAAGCAACTCAACATAGAGGGTATGATCGACCTTAGCGTTGGACCGTTCCGGGGCTAAAAAACCCATAGCACCACAGAAAAAAGAGACCCATAAGACGACACGTATTATCGGTTTTTTTGTTTTCATGATTCCCCCCAATGATCTTCAAATGTTTCTTTATCATTCTTCTAAGTTTACAACGCTGTTTTGACATGGCCTTTATCGTTTAAATCCTTAATGCCTTACAAGAAATAAGCTTTATGGGACTTTTTTGTGGGTTTTTGAAAATGGGAATAAATCAATTAGGATTTGAAATATCGGAATCCGAGTCAATGTATAACCGGAAGCATATCTTAAGAAATGAATGTAATATCAAACTGGCAAATCGGTTATGGCGACGATGATTTCAGGGCCTCCCGAATCCGGCCACAAGCATCTGAAGACAGAGTAACATCAGGGTCCGGAGAGTTTTCATCCAGACGATGGCTGGTGCAAAGTTCCCTTAACATCTTTACCTGCCGACGAAAACGGGTACAGTATTTGCACATCAAAAGATGCATCCAAATCAGCATCCGGTGATAAAGCGGTAGATTGCGGTCCATGGATTCAGATACCCGACGAGATACTTCTTTACAATTAAACATCCAGTGAGACATTAGCTGTTTTCTTCCTTTGTTTTATTAAACCAGAAAATTTCAAGGCACCGTCTGAGAAACATTCTTGCTCTGTAGAGCATCACCCAGCTATTGGTCGGGGAAATTCCCAAAGCATTACAAATTTCTTTGGTGCTATAACCTTCCAATTCCCTTAACATGAAAGCTTTGGACTGCCGGTCGGGAAGTTCTGCCAGACATTTGAAAAGCGTATCCATAAATTCACGCTGTTCATAAATTTTTGAAGGGTCCAGGTTCCATTGTTCCGGCCGGATTTTCCAGCTGCCGTTCTTATGAAAAAACCCGTCAACGGTATCGGTGATCGTATCCGTATCGCTTGTTGTTTGTTCTCGATATTTTTTCCTGAGATAGTCCACAATCTTGTGCTTGAGAATGGCCGAAAGCCAAGTCTTTACGGTGGAACGGCCCTTGAAACTTTTACGTCCACGCAGCGCCGCCAGGAAGGTCTCCTGCACCAGGTCTTCAGCCACAGCTTGATCTTTGATGCGTGCCACCGCAAACCGGTACAGGTAATCTCCATATCGATCCACCCAGGTTTCCGGGTCAAGGTCAGGATCTGCGACTGAAAAATTTTCTGCTGTTTGTGTCATGTGGATCCGATTTTACTGAACCGATAAAAGATTCGGGGAAAAAAATGACGGTTACAAGCATTCCCCATGGTTGTCCAAAAAACTAAGTGAAGCTTTTAAATAATCGAATGAAAAGACCTCCAACGATACAACGCCTTCAAACAATTTTAACATGTCAATAACGGTCTTTGCATCCTCTTTTGTCAGTCGATCCAGCGGCAGATGGTCTTTATGATTGTCCACACCGTGAAGATGCAATATGGGGGTTCTATTTTTATGTTTTTTAAAAACAGCTTCCGGGTCGAAACCGCATAATATCAAATGCCCCACGTCGATACAGACGGACAGATTAAAATCGATCAAGATTTCTTCCACCCAATTCAGCGGGTAGTCGAGGGTTTCAATTGAAATCATTTCTCCATTGATTCCGCCTGAAACCAGTTTTTCAATGCTCTTGTTAAGACGATCCTGCCACCGTTTGACCTGTTCATTGTCAACGCCTGCATCGTCGCATGGAAGATGGAGGGTGTAGGTGCTGGGAGAGAGCGAGGCCGTAAGATCCACGATTTGTTTGATGGTGTCCAAAGCAAAGCGCCGAATTGACCGCTCCGGGGCGCCCAGGTAAATATCGAGGGGCAGATGAATGTTATAGGTCAGGTCGAATTCGTTGGCCAGGGAGAAAAGCTGTTTTACTTCATGAATGGATGGGAGACTGCCGGGGGTACTTTCAAACAAAAGAAGCTCGATTTCATCGAGATACGGGGCAAGCATTTTAACATTTTCTACATAGCCGTCCGGATATATGAATGATGTGGTTCCAATCTTAAAAGAAAATGTACCCTTATAGGGTTTTGGAAGGGCAGGGTGCATAGAAAGAAAGTTACAACTAAGCTAAAGTGTGAAGTAAATTAAAGTTAAAAAACCTGCTAACCATCTCAATCGGTCAAATGGAATATTGGAATAATGGAGTGTTGGAGTAATGGGCTGAAAAAATCTGTTTTCCATCACTCCAATACTCCATCACTCCATGCTTTTGAGTTATATTGAAACCAGCAAAAAAAGTATCGACTCGGTCCATTCGGTCATGGCGCCCAGCATGTCGCCGGTGATACATCCCATGCGTTTTTTATAGTACATAAGGATGACGGCAGTACTCACCAAAAAAAGAAGGTTTAACCAGAGGCCTTTCCATCCTAAAAAATATGAGAGTGCCAGTGGGATCAGCAATCCCCAGAAAGCGGATATCTTCAAAGGTTCGTCGAAAAAATCACGCCCGGTGCCGCCGTCCGGCCTTCCGTACGGCAAAAAACGGATGCCGAACAACATGCCGCTTCTGGCATAGGCGGGAATAAGAATGAGCAACAGCGTTCGATGGGCGTCAAGATGCATTATCCCGGCCCATTTGACGGCCAATCCACAAACGATGGCCACAAGCCCCATAACACCGATGCGGCTGTCCTTCATGATCGCCATCGCTTTGTCTCTACTTCTGTGCCCCAAAAGACCGTCGGCGGAATCTCCCAGACCGTCCAGGTGAAATGCGGCGGTGATCACCGCAAGAAAGACGACGTCGAGAACCGCAACCACCGGTTTTGGCCAGAGATATAAAGCAGCATGATCGAACATCGATACAAAGGCCCCTATAATGAGACCCACCATCGGAAAAAACGGCACCATACCTTTGGGATCGTAAATGACCGATCTGCCTAAAGGAAGAAGGGTCAAAAATTGTATTGCAGCGATTAAACGGTTCATTTTATTTCCACAGAAATACCGGCCACCATCCAAATGACGCTATCCACGCAGGCCGCGATCTTCTGGTTGGCAAATCCGGCGACATCCCGGAAAAGTCTTGCCAGTCGGTTTTCCGGAACGATTCCGGTTCCCACTTCATTGGATACCAGGATGACCGGGCATTCGGTTTTTTCAAGAGATTGGATCAGTTGCTGAATGTGCATGTCGATGTTCTCCGGATCGTCGTTTTCCATAATAAGATTGTTGATCCAGAGGGTCAGACAGTCCACAAGAATCACATGACCCCGGCCACTGTTTTCACGGATCGATTCAGACAGAAGAAGCGGAACCTCCAGTGTTTTCCAGTTTGGGTTTCTTTGTTTTTGATGGTGTAAAACCCGTTGTTCCATTTCTTTGTCCCCGGGCACGCAGGTCGCCACAAAGATTTTTTGTCCGGCAAGCTGTTCCGCCAAATGCAATGCATGACCGCTTTTGCCGCTTCTGCATCCGCCGATGATCAATACGGTTTCTCTCACCAATTCACTCCCGATGAATATATTTGGTTCTTCTCCAATTTAGTTGGAGAAGAGGGTTCGAGGATTCAAGGGGTCAAGGGGCCAAGTGTTTGTTCTCCAGCGATTTTATAATCGCCTTGAGCCTTCTTTCAACTTCCTGTGTATCATCCTTGAGAGCCTTTAAATTCTCTTTATTTACATAATTTAAATCAACTGAAAGCAGGACCTGGGACTCCAATTCTCAAACAGAACCAAGAAGATATGAAAAGCATCCGTTCTCTGTAATTCTAAATCATTTCACTCGAATCCTTGGACCCTTGACCCCTTGAATCCTTTAAAAATCATCAACCCTTTTGGTGATGATCCAAATATTTATGAGGTACCGGTGTAATTCGTGGAATTTTGCCCAGAGGACTTTCATCCACCAGCAGGGTGCAGCCGTAAGCCGCCTCTAATGTCCGGAACGTGAGAACCTCGTCCGGATGTCCCAGACACAAAATCTCCCCCTTGTTCAGAAGAAGCAATCGATCACAGTACATTGCTGCAAGATTAACGTCATGGGAAACCATTACAACGGTAATCCCTGTTTCCTTTTTGAGCTTTTCCATCAAATCCATAAGCCGGATCTGATGGGCAAGGTCCAGGGAAGCGGTGGGCTCATCCAGAAGGATAATATCAGGTTCCTGACAAAGGGCTCTGGCAATGAAGACCCGCTGCTGTTCCCCGCCACTGAGCTGGTCCAGTTTCCGATGGGCCAAATGCGCAACCCCGGTGAACGTGAGCGCCTGCTCCGCAATTTTTAAATCTTCCTCTTGTTCGACCCCCAGCATCCCCATATAGGGCGATCTCCCCATGAGCACCACTTCAATGACGCTAAACGGAAAATCCACCGGCATTATTTGCGGGACAAAGGCCATGGTCTTGGCCAAATCTTTGCGTGTATAGTTTCCGATGGCTCGATTCAGTATCTTCAATCGACCCTTCTTCGGTTTAAGAATGCCTGCCATCAGCTTCATCAGGGTTGTTTTCCCGGAACCGTTCGGACCGATGATAATGAAGAAATCACCCTTGGTGACAGAAAAGCTCAGATCCTTTAGGGCTGGAATGTCTCCATAATAATAGTTCAGATTTTTGACATCTATGGCCATATTACCGCCGGGTTCTTTTCAATAAATAGATAAAGAGCGGCGCACCGATCATCGCGGTTATGACACCGGCGGGCATCTCCCCCTGGTCCGGGAGGGTCCTGGCCAGTACATCGCAGAAAACAAGATAGGCACCGCCGCCAAAAACACACGCCGGAACCAGCACCCGGTGGTCCGGCCCAAAAAGAAGTCTCAGAAGATGGGGTACCACCAGTCCCACAAATCCCACAAGTCCGCAGTATGAAACAGTAGCACTGACCATAAACGAGGTGGCCACCAGCAAGATCACCGTTACCGCCTTTACATTGACCCCCATGGTCTGGGCCATTTCTTTGCCCATCAGGAGGAGATTCATGGAATTTGAAAACCAGAACAGCAGAAAAAAACACGGTACCAGCATTGCAGCAAGAATTCCGACCTGGGGCATGTCCACCATGGAAAGATCGCCCATGAGCCAGAAAATAATATTATGGAGCCTTGCGTCCTGGGTCAACGAAACCAGGAACATGATGATAGCCCCGCAGAAAGCGTTTACCATTACGCCTGAAAGAAGAAGGGCATCTTTTTTCAGAATTGTTTGTCCGGAGGACATGACCAGAATCAGTAAAAGTGTACCGATACTTCCCGAAAAAGCCGTAAGACTTACCCCTGGAAATCGGACGAGTCCTATCAGGATGCCGATAATGGCACCGATGGCCGACCCCCCGGAAATACCCAAAATATAGGGTTCTGCCAGGGGATTTTTCAATAGTGCCTGGAAAACCAACCCGCCCAGGGAAAGGGTCCCCCCCACCAGGGTTGCCAGAAGGACCCGTGGAAAACGGATCTTCCAGATGATGGTGTCGAGCATGGGATCATGGGGCCCGATGCCCAAAAGATTCTGGAAAACAGCCTTGATTCCGCTCTGGCTGGACCCTAAAGAAAGGCCGAGAAACATGGCCGCAAGCAACACCAGCATCAGTGAAAAGGAAACAACCCACAGACGTTTTATCAGTAATGGTTTGTCGGTGTTCACTCTGCTTCCTTAAAGAGTTCGGGGTGGATCAATCTCACCAGCAGTTCAAGGCCGTCCACAAGCCGGGGCGTGGGGCGGTCGAAAAAGTTGGAATCTTCGAGGAAAATGCGCTGGTTTCTCACTGCGGGCAGATCGGGCCATTTGTTCCACTCCGCTTTGACCTGCTCGAATATCGCTGCCCGTGCCATGGAAGTGATAATAATCACTTCCGGCGAAAGGGCCAGGACCTGTTCGCGACTGAACCGGGGATAGCTGATCGGGCCTTCCGCCAGATTGGTCCCTCCGGCAAGAACAATGAGTCCGTGAATAAATGTATGGGTCCCAACCGATACGATGGGGGAGACACCGATTTGGAAAAAAACCCGGGGACGATGGGTAACGTTGGAAACGAGAGACTTGACCTTTTGTATCCTGAGATCCATGTTCTGCACCAAAAGGTCTGCCCTTTTTTCGGCATTGATAAGTCCACCGATTTCGAGCACCGTTTGCATGATCGTTTCTAAATTTTTCGGATCTACGGCATATACGGGTATTTTTAAAGATTCGAGACGCTTGGCGACAACTATCGGATTTCCGTCCTTGATGGCGATACATAGATCCGGTTTTAAAGCCACGATTTTCTCCAGATCGAGGTGAACGTAAGAACCGACCTTGGGAAGTTTTTCAGCTTCAGGGGGATAGTCGCTGAACCGGGTAGCACCTATTAAAAGATGTTCCTGACCCAGGGCAAAAATAATCTCCGTGATATTCGGTGCAAGGGATACGATCCGTCGGGGTTCATCCGGGACCGTGACGTTTCGTCCGAGCTGATCCGTCACGGTTCTTGCAAGGGACGGTGTACCCGAGAAGACAATAAATGATGTCGCTGCCAGTACAAAGATCACCATGGATCTGCAATTCAACATATCGGAAATTCTAAAGGCCATTGAAACTCATTCTAATAATATTTGGTTCACACTGACTCAATTGGAACTGCCCCACTTATTTAATCTTAACGCCAACGAATCGGGAGATGAACCTAATGTTTTCACTCAAAAAAAAACCGGACCGAAACAGATCGATCCGGGGATGTCCCTTTTATATCCTCAAGATCACCACATGCCCCTTATCCTCATTAATCTCATACGAGCACCCGAACAGGATTACTTCAAGTAATTAAAAATTAACAATAAAGTCAAGAAGATTTATGGCATCCCTGTTTTTTTGATCACATTTGTTCCCTTTACAATACTTGGGAAAAAGTGATAAACATCAGAGAATCCATAATGTCATTGAAACCTCTCATTTAACCATCTATCGCCGTTGGCCGGACAGAAACGGGGTGGTGCCCTTATGGGGAAAAATAATGCCCTAATTGATCGTAAAGAAACTAAGAGAACTATTTTAAATGTTTTTGTCTGGGCTCAAAAAAGGTCGGCGGTTGATCAAGTGGTGTAAGTAAAATGTACGATTTCATCGTTATCGGTTCAGGATTCGGGGGAAGTGTCAGCGCACTTCGATTGGCTGAAAAGGGCTACGAGGTCGCCGTTCTGGAAGCCGGGAAGCGATTCGAGAATGAGGATTTTCCCAAAAGCAACTGGAATATTTTCAAGTATCTTTGGCTCCCGTTCTTCCGCTGTTTCGGCATTTTGCGTATCACGCTCCTTTCCGATGTTTTAGTCTTGAGCGGTGCGGGCGT
>JAAXQD010000123.1 GCA_012974475.1 Desulfobacterales bacterium | reverse complement strand
GCCGAAGATAGAAAAGCGCCATAATTCCCAGGGGAAATTTGAACCTTTCCGATCATGAAAGAAAAAATTAACGTGGCGATGGCCATACTGAGCATCTGGCAATTTAGCAGGTGTTCTTTTATCCCTGAAAAATCGAAGTGCCGAAAAATCAGGGTTTACAAACAAAAACGTGAATGATATTCATATAATAAAAGTATTATTAATGAGGACGGGGGCTTCAGAGAGCTTCAATAATATATTATGACACCCAATAAACTTACCAGAAATAATGTTATTCTTTTAATTTGTTTATTGATAACCGTCCTTTTCTATCCAATGTTGTCGGTTCATAGAGTGATCATTAAAGACATAATTTTTTCAGCCATAGTTTTTTCAGGTATTTTTTCACTCCGTTTTTCAAAAAAAAACACGAAACATCCTGATCTCCTCTGGAGCGGTTACAATATTATTAACCTGGCTGGAGGTTTTTATTGTCAATGACGGGATGAAATTAGCCGCTTTCTTTTCATTTTTTTGTTTTAACGTGTTTGTTACGGTGTTCATGATCCGGCATGTGGCCAGACATAAAAATGTCACGGTTACCATTTTAATCAATTCAATCAACGGCTATCTGCTTATCGGCGTATTGGGAGCTGTTCTGCTGGCCATGTCGGAAATACTGCAGGAATTTTTTTTACATCTGGACGGCGGAGCGATTAATTTTGCGGGGAGCGCTGCCCAGGGATTTCACGATTACCTCTACTTCAGCTTTGTTACCATGACAACGCTCGGATATGGGGATATCACACCGGTTTCATCTTTTGCCAAATCTGTTACCATCCTCATTGCCGTTATGGGCCAGCTATATTTGACGATGCTGGTTGCCATGCTGGTGGGCAAGTTTTTAAGTCGATCTGAACAAGGTCGATAGCGTGTTTTACTCTATTCCTTCAATTTCAGATAAACAGAGCATAAAATCATTTGCAAAGGCGTCTTGAATACTATCCTCTTGCCCAAATTCAGAAATGTCGGCTGCCACATTTCTTTTAATTCCGTATTCGACATCCCAGCCTTTTTTTTTCAGCAACTCGATCAATTTTTCAGCCTGCTCCTTGGTGGCATCGCCGCCAATATTTTGCTCTGCGATAAAGAATTTCATGTCATCATCCTTTTGAAAAAACATACTGTCATTTATTAACGTCCGAATACGAGGCAAAATCTTTCACCGTTAAATCAGGTTAAGGTAAAAGACTCGACATATCTACCAGCAATGGGATAAAAGATCAATCGTTGATTCTGACGAAAAATCTGTGTCCTGTTAAACTTGATAAAATCCCAAAGACTTGATTGAATGGGGGCAAAAAGGAGAATGAAAATGAACGACCGGTTCGATATTTTCCCGGTGGGCGTCATAAGAAAACAGAATGGGGATGTCCGGATTGAAATCTTTGAAGCATATGGCGACGCGCTGTTGGGCTTGGATGATTTTTCCCACATCACCGTTTGTTACTGGTTTCACGAAAACGATACCCCTGACCGAAGAAGCACCCTGCAGGTTCATCCGAGGAAAGATAAAAACAATCCCTTAAGGGGTGTATTTGCGACCCATTCTCCAGTAAGGCCCAATCTGATTGCCATATCCATTTGTAAAATACTGTCCATAAAGGATACCACCATTTTTATCGAAAAGATCGATGCCCTCGACGGCTCTCCGGTCATCGACATCAAATGTTTTATCCCCAGCCGAACCGCGACATCCGAAATAAAATTGCCGGACTGGGTGTAAAAAAGGAATAGGATGCTCACAGAGCTTTCAGGACAAATTGAGAGAATTACTTTCACCAACGAGGAAAACGGTTATACCATTGCCAGGGTTAAGGTTTGCGGGCGGCAGGATTTGGTCACCGTAGTGGGGTATTTGATGTCACCGGCCCCCGGCGAAACGCTGAACTTGAAAGGTGAATGGGTCCATCATCCCAAGTTCGGTGAGCAGTTTAAGGTGATGGAATACGAAACAACGGTTCCGGCAACCGTTTTTGGGATTGAAAGATATCTGGGATCCGGTCTTATCAAAGGGCTTGGCCCTAAAATGGCCGGCCGAATTGTCAAAAAATTCGGAGAAAAAACTCTGGATGTCATCGGAAACGACATCGAAAAACTGACCCTGGTCGAAGGTATCGGCGAGAAACGCATTGCCATGATTCAACAGGCATGGGACGAACAAAAAGAGATTCGCAATGTCATGCTGTTTTTGCAATCCTACGGGGTCAGTTCCGGATATGCCACAAAAATATTTAAGCAGTATGGGAATCGTTCCGTTGCCGTGGTAAAAGAAAACCCCTACCGCCTGGCAACGGATATTTTTGGAATCGGGTTTGTGATTGCCGATGGTATTGCCGAAAAGCTCGGGGTCCCAAAAACTTCACCTTTACGGGTTGAAGCCGGTATAATTTATGTTCTCGACCACCTTTCCGACGAGGGCCATGTTTTTTACCCGTATGAATCTCTGGTGAAAAAGAGCCGGGAAATTCTCGGTGTTGAAAAGGATGTTGTGGTGGATGCCCTCGGCAGCCTTGCCATGGATAAAAGGATAATTATTGAAGATATCAATGAAAGCATCGACGAATTTAAAGCCAACAACAAAGGCGTGTATCTGGCCAAGTTTCATCTCTGTGAAACCAGCATCGCCCAGCGATTAAAGACGCTGTCAACCGCTCCAAAATCCATCCGGAACCTCACCGGCGAAAACGCACTCCGTTGGGTCCAGGGACAACTCGACATTACCCTGGCAGAAAATCAGGCCCAGGCGATACGATGCGCGCTGGAAAACAAGATTATGGTCATTACCGGTGGACCGGGCACCGGAAAAACCACAATTATCAATGCGATATTAAAAATTTTTTCCAGGCTCGGCGTGAGGGCGCTGCTGGCGGCGCCTACGGGCAGAGCCGCAAAACGGATGAGCGAAACCTCGGGTCATGAGGCCAAGACCATCCATCGTCTGTTGGAATATAGTTTTGCTCAAGGAGGGTTTCAAAAAAATGAGGAAAAACCGCTTAACTGTGATTTGCTCATTCTGGACGAAGTCTCCATGATCGATACCATACTGATGCACCATTTGTTAAAAGCGATTCCAACCATTGCCACAGTTGTCCTTGTGGGCGATGTCAACCAACTGCCGTCGGTTGGGGCCGGGAATGTTCTCAATGATATTATCGCCTCCGGCACGATTCCGGTGGTGGAACTGAACGAAATCTTCCGTCAGGCCCAAGAAAGCCGGATCATTGTCAATGCCCACAAAATCAATAGCGGAATTCTTCCGGCATTTGAAAACCATGAACCGGGCAATGATTTTTATTTTATCGAGCAGGAAGATCCGGAAAAGGTTCTGGCAATTATACTGGAACTGACAAAGACACGCATCCCCCGACGTTTCGAATTGGATCCGGTGGACGACATTCAGGTGCTGACACCCATGCACAAGGGCGTCGTAGGATCCGGGAACCTCAATATGGCCCTCCAAGAAAGCCTTAACCCTTCTTGTGAGATGATCACACGGGGAAATCGAAATTTCAAAGTCAACGATAAAGTCATGCAGATCAGGAACAATTATGACAAAGACGTCTTCAACGGCGACATCGGCAGAATTGCCCACATGCGACAGGATGATTATGAGATGACGGTAACCTTCGACGGACGGGATGTTGTTTACGAGTTTTCCGATCTGGATGAATTGGTTCTGGCCTATGCCATTTCCGTGCACAAGTCCCAGGGGTCGGAATATCCGGCCGTGGTGATCCCTGTGCTAACCCAGCATTATATCCTTCTGCAGCGAAACCTGATCTATACGGCCGTGACAAGAGGTCGAAATTTGGTGGTAATGGTCGGCACCCGGAAAGCCTTTGCCATGGGCGTCCATAACGATAAAACCCAAAGACGTTTTACCTACCTAAAACATCGATTAAATTGAAACTTTGCGTTAACTTTTGCTGGAGGTTATCGTTTGAAAAGAAGTGATCTGCTGTTTAACTTTACGGCTTTTACATTTCGGACATTGAAACTTTTTCTTTTCATATTCCGAAATTTTCATGATCAGTGTAAAAGGCTTTTTACATTCTTCACAAATGAATTCGTATGTAGGCATAGCACCCTCCTTTTACATATTAAGTCCTTTAACGCTGAAGGTTATTAATTTATACATTTTTAAGCGCTGGATATCAACTAATTTTCTTGATTTTGTTCGGGCTTTATTTTTTGGATTTAAGCGGGTGTCAGATGTTTCCTTTTAAATATCGTTGTCTTTTTGGCTCGGGAAATTTTTCAATGGCATAACGCAACATGGTGCGGGGCATTTTCATATAATGTTTTTTCAAAAATGTCTCCTCGGCGACCCCATCCCTTTTGCCGATCTCCCGGAGCATCCACCCCACGGCCTTATGAATCAAGTCCTCCGGGTCTGTCAGCAGGATTTTTGCAATTTCCAGGGTTTCTTGGTATTGATCGTGCTTGATAAATTGAAACGTTGATATGATCGCAATCCGCCGCTCCCACAAATTTTCAGATTTTGCGAGTCTGTAAAGAGGTGCCTTGTTTTTTCCCATAAGGAAGGCGCCGACAATATGATGGGCGGACCCGTCGACCAGATCCCAACTGTTTATGAAAGGCGTGTTTTCAAGATATAGATCGTATATTTTCTGTTTTGTGATTTCATCGCCACGCCCATAGTTGCGAACCAGAATCAGAAGTGCAAGAAATCTTTCCTCGTGGATTGAAGACGCGAGGAACGCTCTGACTTCCGACGTGGCTATATCTTGAAACTCTTTGGCCAGCTTCCTGAGATCGGGAACTCTGACACCGATGAAAATATCACCCTCACCATATTCACCGGGGCCGGTCTTGAAAAATTTCTGCAGGATCTCTGCCGTCTCTCTGCTCCCAAGTTGTTGCAATCTATTTTTGATGTTTTTCATGAGACGTTCGGGTTATAAGTTCCTTCCCATGGGAAATAACGGCACCGTCTTTTTTTGCTTGAACTGAGTCAGCAGGATGCCTGACACAATCAACAGCAAGGCAATAAGAATATTGCCGGTTATGGGTTCTCCCAGCATCAGACCTCCCAGGACGACACCCGAAACCGGCATGATGAAAATAAAAGAATGAAGCGCTACGGCGCCGTACTTTTGGAGCAAGGAAATCCAGGCGACGAAACAGAAAGAAGCTGTCACAAGCCCCTGGTACAACAGCGCGCACAAAACATTGCCGTCAATATGAGCGATCATAACCGGGTCCCAAAGAAACCCCTCGAGAAAAAAGAAAGGGACTGAAAATATCATGGGGTAAAGTGCAATGTGAAACGGCTTAAAAGCGTGTATGATCCGTTTGGTATAAACCGCACTGCATGACCAGATAAAAGCTGCCGAAAGAATCATGAGGTCCCCAGTTTTAAAATCGGTTGTGACCCCTTTTTTTTCTAAAAACACAAAGGCCACCCCGGTGAATCCCATCAGGATGCCAAAGATTTTCCTTCGGGTAATCTGATCTCCGGGAATGAAATAATGTGCCAGGAACAGGGTGATAAAGGGTTGAAAATTGACCAGCAAGGTCCCACGGGAAGCGTTGCTTTTGCTGAGTCCAAGATAAAAAAGCGACAGCTGCACGGTAAACAGTATGGAGATAATCAGCAATTTTTGAAACTGGCCCGCTCTGATACTAAAAGATCTTCCGGTCATCAGTGCCCATATAAAAACCGTTATGGCGGCGATGCTAAAACGGAGGCCGGCGGTGGTAAAAACCCCTAAACCTGAAAGACTGATTTTGATCGCAACGGCATTCGCACCGAAAAGGATGCACAGACATACCGTAAAGATGCCTGCAAAAAAAGAAAGTTCCTGATTTTGGGGAGTCGGGTCGATCACGCTTTAGTCTATCCGAACCGTTTCACCGGGGGTGGGGACAAATGCCGAAAAGCCTTCATTTTGCAAATGCTGTGAAAATGCAATTGACTGGTCTTCTTCGCCGTGGACGACGGCAATTTTTTTAATGCGCAAGTTTGATGTCTTAAGAAAGTGGACCATTTCGTCTCTATCGCCATGTGCACTGAATCCCCCAAGCTTTCTGACCCGGGCTTTCAACGGATAAATTTTATTCAGGAATTTCAGCATCGGCGGTGATCCCTTTCGGCCGGATTGCTCATACGCCATGCCCTGTTCGAGGATACGGCGGCCAAGGGTATTTTGAGCCATATAGCCGACGATGAGGATGGTATGACGGGGATTGTGGATTTTATAACGCAGGTGATGAAGGACACGACCGGCTTCACACATGCCCGATGCGGCAATGACAATATGGGGTTTTTCTTCTCGGTTGAGGGCCATCGATTCTTCCACGGAACCGACAAAATGAACCTGGTCAAAATAGAACGGGTTGTGCCCTTTTTGTAAAAATGTTTCATGGGTTTCGAGGTCATACACTTCAGGATGTTCACCAAAAACCCGGGTAATGTTCGTCGCCAGCGGGCTGTCCACAAATACCGGAATCCGAGGGACCTCCTTGTCGTTATACAGTTCATGAAGTACATATAAAAGTTCCTGGGTACGGCCATAGGCAAACGCAGGAATAATGACGGAGCCGCCCCGTTCAACTGCCTCGTCGAGAATGGTTTTTAATCCTTGTTTCAGGTCCTCGATCGGTTCATGAAAGCGGTTACCATATGTACTTTCCATGATCATAAGATCGATGTCTTGATCGGTTGCCTCGAAATTAAGCGCAGGATCTTTAATGATCGGCTTGTTGAATCTGCCGATGTCGCCGGTGTAACAAACGGTGTACCACCGGCCGTTATTTCGGACCTTGATCATGGATAGGGCCGATCCCAAAATATGACCGGCTTCGTAAAACGTGCAGGTTGCATTTTCTCCGATGGTCGCTGTGCCGCGGTAGGGATATCCTTCAAAAGACTCCAGGGCATGTTCCGCATCTTCCATGCTGTAGAGCGGAACAACCGCTTCGATATGGTATTTCTGGATAACTTCCTCAATTTTTTCAGTATCGATTTGATGCTTACCTTTTTTCAGCTGTTTTTTAATGTCGTTCAGATCCCTTTTTGAAATGTTCTTTTTTGACCCGGAAGTTTTCATTTCAGATAAAAAGGATCGAACGGTTTTGTAATTCAGATAATCTGCGTCGGATTCCTGTATGTGCGCTGAATCCAATAAGAGATATTTACAGGCATCTCTGGTGACCCGGGTACAGACGACTCGACCGGAAAAATTGTTTTTCGTCAGCAAAGGGATGCGGCCGGAATGGTCGATGTGCGCGTGTGAAAGTACCACATTGGTGATGGTCCGGGCGTCAAAGGGGAGGGTTCTGTTTTTTTCCTCGGTCTCTTTCCGGCGTCCCTGGAACAATCCGCAGTCCATCAGTATGCGGTCGTTTCCGGTTTCCAAAAGGTGCATGGAACCGGTAACTTCCCGTACGGCTCCGTAAAATGTTATCTGCATTGCATACTATCCTTCCTGGGAAAAAGGTTAAACGGTTGATTATCTACGGGAACATATGGGAACGGCACCTGAGTGTCAAGGTTAAAAGAACGGTCACGTGGACCGGAACCAGCTGTTAACCATTTGGAATTACATCGCATTCTAACCCGTCTGAAATTCCCGGATCGTTTCAAGAGAATAGAGGGGGCTTCAACTTAGGGCGCAAGCAGTTTGAACCCCAATTGAGAATCGAGAATCCGAACGCCGGTTGTATCGATGAGTTCAAAAAGTATCGCTTCCATGATATGCCAGACCTTGACACCCTTTCTGATGCAACCGGTCACGGTCGATGCGTTTCTGCCGCAGGCAATATGCATATGAAGGGAAGGGTTGCCTTCGTCATCCGGAAACAATGTCCCGGTTCCGGCGATTTCGTGAACATTATCAAGGATGTGCTCCATTGGATTAATGGGCGTTTCGATTCCCTGGTCCGGACCCACAATCAGTGTGCTATTTTCTGCAGCACCGCCAATAATAATCAAAGCCGCGGCTTTTATGGACTGTTCCCGTGCAAGTTTTTCAATTTCTTCGTGGACAATATCGCCATCTTCGAGACGTATCACAAAAATTCGTCC
>JAAXQD010000115.1 GCA_012974475.1 Desulfobacterales bacterium | reverse complement strand
GGCCGAAAAGGGCTTCCCTGGCCCCTGCCCGTGGACAAACAACAGGGAGAAAGTGAGGGACTTATGGGAAGCATTTACAAGAGGGGTAATACCTACTGGATTCAGTATTACCGACACGGCAAGCCATTAAGGGAATCCACAAAGAGCAAAAAAGAGGCTGATGCAAAGCGCTTATTGAAAAAGCGCGAAGGGGAAATCTCAGAGGGCAAACTTCCGGGAATCTATTTTGACCGGGTTAGGTTTGACGAACTGGCAGAGGATTTTCTCAGGGATTACAGAATCAATCAGAGAAAATCTATTGATAGGGCAAAGAGGAGCGCCGGACACCTTAAACGGTACTTTGAGGGGTATAGCGTTCCCAATATCAATTCCCCCAAGATCGGGGCGTATATCGAGAGTCGATTAGAGGAAGGTGCTGCAAATGCCTCAATCAACCGGGAACTGTCGGCATTAAAACGAATGTTGAACATAGGAGCCAGACAAACCCCGCCGAAGGTTGACCGGGTGCCTTATATTCCCATGCTGAAAGAAAACAACACCCGCAAGGGATTCTTTGAACATGCCGAGTTTTTGGCTTTACGGGATGCCCTGCCGGACTATCTGAAAGGCTTTGTGGCATTTGCATATAAGACCGGATGGAGAGTCTCAGAAATAACAGATTTAACATGGAACCAAGTTGACCGAGACAACGGCATTGTCAGGCTTGATCCTGGAGAAACAAAAAACAATGATGCCCGGACAGTCTATCTTGATGACGAACTTCAAGAGGTATTCAATCATCAATGGAAAGTCCGCGAGAATCTTATACCGTATGTTTTTCTCAATCGACACGGCACCAATCAAATAAGATCCTTTGACAAATCATGGCGTAAAGCCTGCAAGGATGCCAAGATCGGGAAAAGGTTTTTCCATGATTTCCGCAGAACGGCTGTTAGAAATATGGTTAGGGCGGGAATCCCTGAGGGTGTGGCAATGAAGATTTCAGGTCATAAGACACGGTCAGTATTTGAGAGATATAATATCGTAAATGATGCGGATCTGAAACTTGCAGCACAACGGCAAGAGCATTATTTGCAGACACAAAAAGACACAGTTTCAAGCACAGTCCACGATTTTAACGAAAAGAGGGTTAACTTTAATGCTGGTTAACTATCTAAATTTAAATATAATTTATAACATTTCCACCACTAGCCAAACCCATGGCATAGTGGATTATTTCTCCGCCAGCCTTTTTATTTCATCTTCCAACAGGACCTTGCAATACCGGCAAAGTTGTCCTGATTTTCGATCCACATCTTTAATGCTGCGGCAATAATGCATGCAGCATGTGTGACTCTGACAATGGCGGAGATTAAAGGTGTGTCCCAGTTCATGAATCGCCTCTTTTACCACCCGCCGGCAAAAAGGTTTCCAAACGCCCATTCCAAGGCCTTCATTCAGACGGTGGGTCGAAATTATGCAGGCTTTTCCGCCCAGTTGTGCTTCTCCGTAAACATGCGTCAGAATGGGGATAAAAAGGTCCACACGGGTAATCCCAAGCATTTTGATGGCCCGGGGAGGTGCCATGTCGGCAAGTTTTTCGAGGATCGGTGTGGAACAATGCTGATTGCGGGTTGAATCAAAAGCAAAATCAACATGTTGAATGAGTGGCTCTGTCTGGGTTCTGTAGCCGAATATCCGATGGACTTCCTGGCCAACCAAGCTAATAAGATTGGAATCAAAATCTCCTATGGGTGAAATGATGATATTTTCTCGTAACGTATCAGCGTTGCGGGTCACACGGTGTGAAATGGGGCCTAAGGCATAATATTTAATTTTATTTTCAGGCATTTAACAGGTTTTGATAAAATCAGCATCTTGTTGGTTTCAGGTGATGTGGAAGGGTCAAATTATCATGCCGGCTTACTTAACTTATAACGTTTGATTTTGCTGTACAGCGTGGAGCGGTCTATACCCAGCATTTTGGAACTTTTTGCGATATTCCATCGGTTCTCATTCAATATTTCAAAGATGTGAGCTTTTTCGACTTCTCTGAGTGAGTTGTTTTTGGGGGGTGAGACGTGCTCACGGCAGAAAATGGGCAAATCATCGGGCATAATGGTGTGGCCTTTGCCCACGACAACAGCCCGTTCAATGGCATTTTCCAGCTCTCTTACGTTTCCCGGCCATTCATAAAGCATCATTTCATCCATGGCATTGCGACTGATCTTTTCGGTCGGCTTGTTCGTTTCTTGCGAAAACCGATGAAGAAAGTGTTCGGCAAGAAGGGGGATATCTTCTTTGCGTTCTCTCAATGTGGGCATTTTAAAAGAGATCACATTCAGACGGTAGTAGAGATCTTGCCGAAATATTCCATTCTTAATGGCGTCTTCAATATTTCTATTTGTGGCGGCAATGACTCTGAAATATGCTTCAAGGGGTTGGGTACCCCCCACACGGTAAAATACGCGGTCTTCCAGTACCTGCAATAGATCGATTTGCATTCGCATGCTTATTTCACCGATTTCATCCAAAAAAAGTGTTCCGCCATGGGCCATTTCAAGGCGTCCCTTTCTTGTTTCTTTGGCGTCGGTAAAGGCGCCTTTCTGGTGACCGAAAAGTTCACTTTCCATGATATGACTGGGAATGGCCCCACAGTTGACCACCACAAAAGGGCCGTCACATCGTGAGCTTTTGGTGTGGATTGCCTTTGCCGCCAGTCCCTTGCCGGTACCGGTTTCACCGAAGATCAATACCGTAGATTCCATGGGGGCAACGTCTTCTATGAGGTCAAAAATCTCCTGCATGGGTCTGGACTGGCCGATCATGCTTTCAAATCGGGTGCGATCCTTGTACTGTTCTTTCAAGAAAATGTTTTCCCGAGCCTGGGCCTGGTGCTCAATTATCTTTTCAATAAGCACACCCAATGCATCAGGATCAAAGGGTTTGAGAAGATAATCATAAGCCCCCTTCTTCATGGCCTCAATGGCCGTGGAAATCGACCCGTAGGCGGTTATCATAACCACGGCGACATCAGGATCATCTTCCTTGACCTGGTTTAAAACATCAAGACCGCTCATTCCCTCCATCTTGATATCTACCAGAAGGATATCAAAGCGCGAATCTTTTAATATTTCCAAAGCTTCTTCTCCGCTGGCCGCTACGGCGATTTCGTAGCCGTCCCGTTCGAGCCAGCCGGCCAAAGATTCTCGCATGATAATTTCATCATCGACGATAAGAATCTTGGTATTATCCATGGAGACCTCCATGTTGGTCAAGGGTAACAGGTTTTTGTTCCAGCGGAAGTTTGACGGTGAAGCTGTTTCCTTTCCCCTCCTCCGGTTCAACATAAATAGTGCCGCCGTGATCTCTGACGATCCCGTAGGCCACAGACAGCCCTAATCCAACCCCTTTACCTTCTTTTTTGGTTGTGAAGAAGGGTTCGAAAATTTTGGAGACATTTTCCTTGGGAATCACGATTCCGGTGTCTTTAAAGATAGCGGCAATCTTCCCGGATTTTGGCAGGTGCCGGGTTTCAATACTCAGAACACCGCCTCCTGTAGCCTCGATGGTTTCAGCGGCATTGGAAATAATATTCATGAACACCTGTTGAAGCTGATCTTCTGATCCGATGATTTCAGGCAAATCAGGGTAAAAATGTTTTTCCACCTTAACACCGTTGAGTTTGAGTAGATTTGCATTTAAAAAGAGTGTTTTTTCGATCAAACGGTTAATATCCACATTTTTAAACTCCAAATTGGATTCTCGTGAAAAAGTGAGCAAGTTGGTGACAATTCGACTGATTCGCCGGGTTTCCGTCTCCATGAGATCCAGATAATAATGGAATTTTTCAAGATTATTTTCCTGTTCAACCGACCCTTCTTCAAGAATCCGTTTGATCAGCATGGTCAGATTGAGTATGCCTGCGATGGGATTGTTTATTTCATGGACAACCGATGCAGACAACTTCCCCAGTGAGGACATCTTATCTTGGTGAAGCAGTTTATCGTGGGTTTCTTTTAACTGCCGTGTTCGTTCTTCTACCATATGTTCGAGTCGTCGAGTGATTTCTTCTTCTTCCATTTTTTGTTGTGTAATATCACGGCTTATATGAATAAACTTTGAGATCTTACCATCCTTTTCCCAAACGGGATAAACGCTGACCTCTATGTGGAGAAGCTCGCCTTCATGCCCCACACGGGTTCGGACCTGGCGGCACGGCCTTTTGTTGCGTATGACCTCATTGAGGGGGCATTCAATTTCCGGGTTGTCACAAGGATAGACGATTTGCTGGTAGATTTCATGGCATTTGCGGCCAATTACTTTTTCGCGGGAATAGCCCATCTTTTCAAGATATGCATCATTGACTTCAACAATATCCATGTCGGGCGATATGACCATAATAAAGTCTTGAATAGCGTTCAAGATGGTCTCTATTTCTTCGTTTCGCTTCCTTAACTTGCGTTCTTCGGCATGAAGGGCTTTCCAGAAAACTTCAAATACGTTGTAGGCCATAATTCGGATTCGGGAAGGCCGTGTTGCAAGAATGTCCTCAAGAATATCCTCTTCCGGAGACAGGATGATAATAAGGTGAATGTTGTAGCGAGGATCAAACAGTTCATGATAATCGGTGAAGGTTAACAGGCCAAATTCTTCGGCAAGAACCATACCTGGAGCCCCGGGATCAGGATCTACCACTGCCAGAACCGGGGCACTAACATCCTCGTGAGCCAAATTAAACGTGGTTTTTTTTAGAACCTCTTTACAAAGGCCTCCACCCCCGACAAGGGCAATATTAACGATTGAATTCTTTTTATCCGGCATAAGTGTAATTCTATTCGAAAAGAAAATACGGTTCGGTCTTTTTCTTTTTGTTCAATAACTTTCGTATTTTTCTTAAGGTATCTGAATCGGTATCCTGAATTAATTTTGCCAGCTTATTCCGTTCGTCGGTAGAATCTTCGTCCGCAGCCTCCACAGCTTTCGGCTCCAATCCCAGAATCTGGCATATGGCGTTGACGAGACGGGCCGGAGAGATGGGTTTTTCCAATATGATTTTCGGACTCACTTTTGATGTCAGCGCCATGAATTCCGTAATTTGATCACTTCCCAGTTCGTCCCGGGCATGCGCAGTGATAATAATTATGGGTAATCTAGCCCATTTTTTATTTTTTCTCAGCGTGCGAATCACCTTGATTCCAGGCATTCTCGGCATCACCATATCGAGTGTCATTAAATCCGGAGAAAACGCTTCAACCTTTTCCAGAGCATCAAGGCCGTCAATGGCGGTTTCAACATTGAAACCGGCATCTTCTAAAACAGCAGCTATAAAGTTCCGAACATCCGGTTCATCATCCACCACAAGAATTTTTTTTTCAGATGTTTCTGCCATTTTTTACCTCCTTATGTGAAGAAATAAGATTGTTTGTTTAATCTGACAATATCCCCCTAACCACTTTCAATAGCTCCTGTGGATCGATCGGCTTGTTTAAAATGCCTTTCGGAAGTTCAAGGTCCTCGAGTTCATCAAGCAATACTTTGAACGAGTCGTTAACAGCGGTAACGATGATAACCGGGATGTTTTTAAGCGCAGGGTGCCTTTTATATTGACAATATGTTTTTAATCCAGATTGTTTCGGCATGGTGACATCGAGGACAATCAGGTCAGGTTTTTCTGATTTGGCCAGTTCGAAACCCTCAATGCCATCTTCAGCCGATACGGTATCAAAGCCGTTATCTTGAAATACGGCTTCAAAATAGACTAAAATATCTTGCTCGTCCTCAACAATCAGAATCTTCTTGGTTTCGCTCATCACTATATTCAATTTCGATATAATTTTTGATATCGTTTTGTTTTGCTCTTCTGTTTGATGTTCTTCATGAGAAATTCGGGTTAGGCTTCTTTTTCAACTAGTTTAGGCAAACGCCTTCGTGGAAGTCTGATGCTGAAAGTTGTTCCTTTTCCAGGCTTGGATTTCAAATTTATTGTTCCACCATGCTCATGGACAATTTTCTTGGTCATTAACAGTCCTATGCCGGAGCCACCCAAACCCTTTGTGGTAAAAAAGGTTGTAAAAACCTTACGCTTTACCTCATAGTCCATACCGCATCCGTTGTCAGCCACTTCATATATAATCGTTTTGTACTCCTCAAAAGTCCGAACCGTTACATAACACGAATTTTCGTCACTCATCTGACAGGCATCTATAGCGTTGCCAACAAGATTTGTCAGGCATTCGTGCATGCTTTCAAAATCAATTGAAGCTGGGGCGATATCACCTATTTTTTCGTATTTTAGCGTTATACCCAGTTTATCGGCCTTGACGGCGTATAAATCGACAACTTCTTTTGCGATTTCAGCAGGGTCACAAATTTTGGCTTGAATTTCACGGCCTTTGGAAAAGCTCAAAAATGCTTTTACAAATATAGAAACCCGTTCGATATTCCGTGCCAACATCTCCATGCCTTTTTGGATACGCTCGATGTTACCTTGAGACACACCCGATTTCAACATATACATACCGCCTTCCAGAGCGGTATTTAGATTTTTTATGCCGTGGGCCAATCCGGCAACGGTATGGCCAACAGCCGATAGGCGTTCGGCTTCTATCTTTTCTCTTTCAAGCTGTTTGATTTCCCTTAGATCCTGAACTGAAAAGGCCATACCGATTGATTTGTCGTCAACCATCAGTTTGTTGCCTACCAGACGTACCGGAAAAGCTTCGCCGTCAATTGTTTTAACCTCCGCTTCCGGCAGATAAACATGTTCGCGCTGCTCGAACACCTTGGCCAAAAAATCTTTAGGGAGGATGGCGGTAAAATTTTCTCTCGAAATCACTTGGTTATCCTTGATTTTAAAAAATTTTCGGGCTGCCGAATTGAAAATAGTCACTTTCCCCTTTTCATTCACCGCAAAGATGCCGTCCATGGAAGTTGAAATGATGGTTTGCAGATACGTATGCGCAAATTTCAATCCATCCTGCAGTTTCATCGTTTCTGTGACGTCGACGGCCATCTCCATTACAACATCAAAACTACCGTCCGCCCGTTTCAGCGGTACGGTGATAACATGTAAATGGAGGGTTTTTCCTGTTTGGGTTTTCCAAACATGATATCCGGTATGAACTTGACCGTCTTCAAACGTTTGTCGGGCTGTACATTCGCTGCATTTGTGTTTCAATCCTTTGAGCGTTTCGAAACAGAAATTGCCCTCCGGATTGCCGAGGGAATCCCGAAGCCGTTTATTCGCCTTTACGATTCGAAAATTTCTGTCAATGAGTAAAATGTTACACGGAACCTGGTCAAAAAGAATCTGATGCTCATCTCGAATCTGGGTTGCTTCTGTAATGTTGGTGAAAATATGGACGATGTAAAGAAAATTACCATCTTCGCCAACAATAGGCGTTGTGTGCTGTAAGTAATTTATATGCTTGCCGTTTTTGTCATATCCCACTTCCTCGTTTACACGGGGAGTGCCGTCTGTAAAGGTTAACGTACTTTCACAGTGAGCGCACATTTCATATTCGCTTTTGTAAGCGTTGTAACACTTACGATTTTTCCAATCGCCGAACAACTGTTCAAATGTTTTGTTGGCAAAAACCAGGTTATACTCCGGATCGATTATGGCAATTCCCAAAGGGATGTTTTCAATCAATTGTAAGTTAACCCATCTTTCAAGATCGGTCGCCGGTGAATTTTTTGTTGGTTTTTTTGTCATTTGACTCGCCAATAAATATATTTTTTATCCTCAACGGACGGTTGTCCAAATGAAAATCTTTTTGAGCGCTTATGGAAACGTTTTTATTTATAAATCTTGGCAAAGAGAAGGATGTTTGATTCCGACTGCTTGGGCAAAAGAACGAGTTCTGGAATTGCCTCAAACGAGCCTTAGATGTATCAAAAACGTTTCAGAAACAGTCCTTCATTTAAATTAATGTCGATCGATAATAACGAAATCTGCATTCATATTTATTTATAACAAAACAACTTTAAAACACAATAAATTTTTTTATCCTGTTGAATTTATTTTATATTCAATCTTAGATGTGGTCGATCGGAAACTTTTTGCTTGACAAAATACAACGTTTAGCTTTATATCATACTAAAATTATATATATTAACC